>DATAAN010000195.1:0-2006 GCA_036260105.1 Actinomycetota bacterium | reverse complement strand
GCCGCGGCTCAGGAGGTTCCGCACAAGGGGGCTCGCATCGTTCGCCAGGTCAACCTGGGGATAACGAGCGTCCACCAGGATCTCGGCCCGCGCCCGCCCGGGGAAACGGCTCGACGAAAGCAGGTAGAGGCCGGCGGTTTCGTCGAGAGTCACCGCGGGATTGCGGGCAACCGAAAAATCGACAATGCCTGCATCGTTGAGGGCCAGCAGCTTCTCGAGGTTCCCGGCGGGAGGCCCGAAGGCGACTCGCTTGAATCGAGGCAGGACCTCCCTGAGCAGCGTTCGGTGCGCTCGGGGCGTGAAGGCCCCCTTTCGAAGGAGCGTCCCGAGGGCGCCCCGCACCTCGTACCACACCGCCAGAGCAGCCTTTATGGGGGAGCCGGCTTCGCCCTCGTGTGCGCGCGCGATCTCCCTGCGCAGATACGAGTTGATGCAGCGATCGAAGTCCGGCCCGTTTCCGGCCTTCCACCCGGATACCGGATCCAGTACCTCCTCCCAGTCAAGCCGGTCGTCCGGATGCTCGCTCAGGTAGCCGTCGATGGCGTCCCATGCTGCCTGCGGATCGCCGCCGGCCGCCTCGAGGCAGCGAAGCGAACCCTTGTCGCGCATCAGCACCCGGTAGTAGCCGGCCTCCATCTCCAGCTCGCACAGACTCCAGACCTCACCTTCGAGCTCCAGCGTGCCCCCCGGCGAGGCACGGCGAAGCCGCTCGAACCTCTCGGCGGTCGCAAAGCGCAGCCGGTGTTGTGTGGTCGGAATGTCGTCGGGCTTGGGCAACATCGGAAGGCCGGACCTGCTGAACGGCAGGATACGGCCCGGCTCCCGGCCCGACGGACGGTAGACGAGTGAGCGGCCGTCCAGACGAAGGAAACGGCCGCCCCGGCCCTCGGTCAACTCCAGGAGCGCATCGATGAAGGTAAGTCCCAGGCCGCAGCACGCCACGGTGGATCCGGGCGGGATCGGCGCCATCCGGGCTTCGACCGGGTACACGAACGGGACGAACGCGCAGGAGGGATGGCGTGCGGAGAAGCCGGACCAACGCCGCTGCCGCCCGTCCTGCCGGGTGCGGGAGTGGCCGGTTGCCAGCATGATTGTGTCGGCGGCCGTCCTTTGTGCCCGCCCCTTCGACACAACGATCACGGAATAACCGGCACCGGACGGCTCGATGTCGACCACCTCGCCGACGTGGCAGGCCACGGTGACCCCTGACGGCAGTTTCGACAGAAGGAGTCGGAACGCGTCCACGAGGTACTGCCCAACCAGGGCCCGGGGAAGATACTCCTCGCCCGTGATGGACTGGCGACTCGCCGATGAGCTCGAGCACCAGGCGACGAAGCTCTGGCCGTCCCCGACGACGGGGGGAGGATCACGAGAGTCCCAGATATCTATCTCGCCGACCTTGATGTTGACGATGAGGTAGTCGGGGAGCTCGGGGTCGTAGATGGGGCTGGCGCCGAACAGGCCGGTCCGGTTGAAGACGTCGACATGCAGGCGCCGTGACGTAGGGGCCGCGTAGTAGTGGGCGAGAAGCCTCTCCAGGCAGTAAAGGCCCTTCGGACCCAAGCCCACGATTGCGACTCGGTGAGCGGCCGGTGGGTGGGCAGAACAGAAGGCGGGCGGCCCGGGTTCGCGCGCCTTCTCTACCCTCCGTGCCGGTGCAATTTCGATTACCCGCCGACCCCCTGCTCGGTGAGACGCGTCCGCACCAGTGAGCGGAGCCGCACGAGAAATCCATCGTAGAACTCCTGCGGCTGGCCGACCGGATCCGGGATGTCCGCATCCGGGTCCAGGCAGAAGGTCCGTTCCGAAAGCTCGGGGGCGAGCTTCAGGACGGCTGCCCGCTGCGAGGTGGTCATGCAGTAGATGACGTCGGCCTCACGGCATAGCTGGGAAGTCAGAGGCCTGGCTTTGTGCCTGACTTCGATACCTAGCTCGCCCAGCGCGAGCACGGCTTCGGGGGTCATCGGCTCTCCCACCGTTTTGACGTCGACGCCCGCACTGCCGAC
>DATAAN010000194.1:0-17841 GCA_036260105.1 Actinomycetota bacterium | reverse complement strand
GGGCTCCTGGCTGCCGGGGCCTCGCTGATGGTCTTCCTCGCCCTCTACCCCCTCGGTCGCACCCCGTCCGCCCGTCGCCGGCAAAGAACGCTGCTTCTGGTGCCGTTGTTGATAGGGGGCGTCGCATTTGTGGTTTGGAGCGCTTCGAGCGACAGGGGCGCTTCAACTCTTCTCGTGCGCGCCGACTTCTGGCGCACGGCGGTCCGCATTGTGGCCGATCATCCGCTCCTGGGAACCGGCCCGGACACCTTCTACGCCTTCTATCCCACCTACCGGCCGGTGGAGAGCGCTCTCGTCTACACCGGCGTTGAGAGCAGCGCCCACAACCTTCTCCTTCATCACGCGGTCGGCTCCGGTCTCCTGGGCGCCGGCTTGTTCCTTGTGCTGATCGGGATGGCGTTTCTTTTCGCCCTGCGGGGCCCCAGGCAGCCATCGAAGGCGGAAGCCGGCGAAGACCAAACGAATGGACCGGGTAGCGCGCTGCGACCCAGGCTGCTTGCAACTTTCTCGGCGGTGCTGGCCGGCTACCTCGTGCAGGGGATGTTCTCGGTGGACCTGCCTCCACTGGCGCTTGTCGGGTGGGTGGCCATGGGCGGCATTGCTGCTCTTGCCGACCCAAAGCTGGCCGGCCAACCGGCCGGGCTGCCGGTGGACCACGGCCCGGGAAAGCCGACGAAGGTAAACGCCGGATCCCGCCGCTCCACGCGGCGAACCGGTTCAGCCCTGCTCGCCGGGCTCATGGCGCTCCTGATCCTCGTTGGGATTCGGCCGTTCCTCGCGGATATGAGAGCCCGCTCGGCGGTGTCTTCCTCCGACCTGCAGGAGAGGGTCAGTCTGTTTCGCCAGGCGCAGGAACTCAACCCACTCGAGGGCGAATACCACTACATGGCCGGTCGCACCTTATGGCGGTTCGGTGCAAACGCAACGGACGACAACTCCAAAAGGCAGCTCTACGACGCAGCCTTGTCTCAGCACAGGAGAGCCGACGACCTCAGGCCCAGACAAGTGCGGTACCTGGTGGAGATCGCCCGTCTGGAGAGCGCCGTGGCGCAGGAACTCGATGCCGCAAGGTTTTCGTCGGCAGATCGGGCCTGGCAGGCGGTGACCCGGCTGGACCCCACCGATTACCGCTGGCACAAGATGCGTGCCCGGCTTCTCGGGGCATGGGCCGACGCGACGGGAAACAACCAGCAGGTCCGGCAAGCCCAGATCACGGAGTTGAGGAGAAGCATTCAGATCGCCAGAGGGCAGCCAGATGCCTGGGCCCGGTTGGTCCTTGCATTGAGAGCATTGGGGCGGCCGGACGAAGCGGCCGAGGTCCAGGGTTCGTTCTTCGGGCCCGGCATGGCTGACGTGCAGCTCCAAAGCCTGGTACAGGATGATCCGGTCCCTCCGGTGCCCTCCGCGCCGCCTGCAGAGCCGGACCGGCCGGCAGCGCGATTCGGCCTCGCAGCGGTCGTCGCTGCTGCCGGTGTATTCCTGTGGCTCCTGCTTTCGCGCTTGGTGGGGGCGTCGCTCGATGGCCAGGAGGCCAGGCGGGCGGTGCCTCGCACGCCTCTTTTCGAGCTCGTTGCGGCAGCAGGCGTTTTATCGGCCGCCGTCGCAAGTCCTTATCTGGCCCCACTCCTCGGGCTGGAAAGCACGGACGTGGAGAGGCGGGAACTGGTCTTGCATTTGATCCCCGCGGTCGCTCTGGTCGCGCTGGGGATCTGGTGTGCCGGCAGCAACCGCATCCGGCCGGCCGCCTTCCGCCGCGCGGTAGCGGCTTTGTTTGTGGCTGCTGCTCTCAGCGTGGTTCCTCACGTGCCGGCCCTGCTCGACGGCGGGCAGAGCGACATCGCGCGCGGCCTGTTGCATGTTGCCCCCGGACTCCTGGTCCTGGCGCTGCTCACCCAGGCGAGATTACCTGTAGAACCACGCCGTTCGGATGCCGCCCGCCTGGCGGTCGACCAGTGAGGCGCAGAGGCAAGTCCGAGGTTCGGCGGCGGACGGTTCTGCCCGCCGCCGCGCTGCGTCGCCTCAATGCGCAGGAGGTTGCGAGATAGTCTCGGAGATCGGGCCCTCAGCCGAGGGGGCCGAGGTCGTCCTGCCTGTGGCGGCAACGGCAACTCCGTCGCTCCGAAAAAACTTTGCCGCTCGGGCGCTCTCCGACGCCTATGGGCTCGTCGCCGGTTTGATAGCTGCAACCCTCACCGCTCGACTGTTGGGACCGTCGGGACGAGGCTTCTACGCAAGCCTCATGCTGATCGCCCTTCTGCTGATCCAGCTGTACAGCGCCGGGCTGGGGGAAGCGGCTACCGTACTTCCGGGCAGAGGCGAGACCACTCTTGCGGTAGCCGTGTCATCGTCGCTGGCCCTCCTGGCGCCACTTGGCGCGGCCGCCGCCGCCACGTTCTACCTCTCCAGCGCGTTGATCCTGCGGCCTTCCGGCGGCGGCCAGCTCCTGGCCATCTCGCTGGGGGCCCTCCTGGTGATGTTGAACGTCTACTCGAACACTCTCGCCGGCTTCCTTACTGCCAGAGAAAAGCTCGTTGTCCTGGCGGGCGTGATCGGTGCTTCGACAACTGTTACGACCGCGGCTCTGTTCGCCCTCTTGACGGCTACGCCCCTTGGGGTGGCGGGGGCTGTGCTGGCCTCGGTGATCGGGGCCGTAATCGCCTTGTCCCTTAGCATCGTCGCCTTGTGGAAAGAGCAGATCTCGCTTAAGCCGAGGCTCAATCGTCCGTACGTGCGCCGGGCGGTGCGCTTCGGGTCCGCCATAGTCTTCTCCAATCTGCTGGTCCAGATGACCGGCCGGCTGGACCTCCTGCTCGCATACCGGATCGCAGGACGTGCATCGGCCGGCATGTACAGCATCGCTCTCACGGTCGGTACGCTGGTGGGCGCCATACCTCTCGCGATAGCGTTTGCCTCCTTTCCTCGATTGCCCAAGCTCTCCGACGAGGAGGCTGAAGAGCTGACGGCCCGCCTGTTCCGGGTCGGGGTCGTGACGGCGGTTCTGACCGGCATACTCCTCGCCGTCGCATCACCTCTGGTGATCCCCCGGCTCTTCGGGTTCAGGTTCGAAGGCGCCGTCCTACCTACGTTGCTGATCCTTCCAGGAGGTGTGTTCTGGAGCGGGCAGTGGCTGCTTTCCCGGGCGGCTGCCGCTCGCGGCGTCACCCGACCGCTGTCGACATCTTTCGCCGTCAGCTTCCTGCTGATGGTGGCGATGGATCTCGTTTTGATCCCGGCCTTCGGCATCGTCGGCGCGGCTGCTGCGTCATCAACGGCGTCCTTAGCCGGATTCGCGGTCGCTGCGGCCTACGCCCGGCGTATGGGGTGCAGCCTAAGGACGCTGGTCCCCCGCGGAAGCGACCTGCACGCGATGGCGCAGTCCGGCCGATCTCTGGCAAGCTCTCTCATTACGCTAGGCCGGGCAAGCAGGATCCGGCCGGGAAACGAGTAGGCATTGAACTTGAAGATTCCAGTCACCGTCCCGCTGTGCGGCGAGGAGGAAAAGGCTCTGCTGGCCGAGGTCATCGATTCCGGCTGGCTCACACAGGGATCGTTCGTCGAACGCTTCGAGCAGGCCGTGGCGTCCTATCTCGGAGTTGGCCATGCCGTGGCGACGACGAGCTGCACGACGGCCATGCACATCGCCCTGCTGCTTCACGGCATCGGCAGCGGCGACGAGGTGATCCTGCCGTCCTACACATGGATTGCGACTGCCAACGTCGTCCGTATGGTGGGGGCCACTCCAGTGTTCGCCGACATAGACCTGAGGACGTACAACGTCACACCGGAAACGATCGCCGAGCGGATCACCCACCGTACTAAGGCGTTGCTGCCGGTGCATCAGATGGGGATGCCGCTCGACGTTCAGGCCATCTCACAACTTGGGCGGGACCACGGACTGGTGACCGTGGAGGACGCCGCCTGCGGCCTGGGAAGTCGCTACATCGAAGAACCTGTCGGAGCAAGTGGCAATCTGGCTTGCTTCAGCTTTCACCCCAGGAAGGTCATCACTACGGGCGAAGGCGGGATGATCGTCACCGACGATGCCTCCCTCGCCGAGCGTGCTCGGGCCCTGACGCACCACGGTGCCTCCATCAGCGACGTACGCAAGCACCAGGCCGGCAGCCTCTCCACGCTGTTGTCGGAGGAGTTCGCTGAGGTCGGCTACAACTACCGGCTGACCAACCTGCAGGGCGCGGTCGGTCTGGCCCAGATGAGCCGCCTGGAGGATATCCTCATCCGCCGGAGGGAAATAGCCAGCCGGTACAACGAGCAGTTCGCCGGTATGCCATACGTCATTCCTCCCTTCGTTCCCAGCGGGGCGGCTCCGAACTGGCAGACCTACGCCCTCCGCATCGCCGAGGATTCCCCGGTCGGCAGGGATCAGTTGGCTCAGGACTTGCTCGATGCCGGCATTGCATGCCGCCCCGGCTTGATCGCCTGCCACCGGCAACCGGCTTACCGAGGCTTCGAGCAGCACCTGCCTCAGACCGAGCAGGCGCTGAGGACGGTCCTCACCCTGCCGATCTACCCCCAGATGACCCTGGAGGAGCAGGACTACGTAGTGGGAATGGTCAGGCGCAGCTTTTCAGCCGTGGGAGCGGCGAAGGAGTGACCACTCCACGAGAAAGGGTGGCCGACGCGCTCGCCGGCGTAGAGCGGCTCTACACCGCCGGCTGCAAGCAGTACGGTCCGACTCCCCGAAGCGTCGGGTGGCGGGACGAGGAGTCGCAACGCCTGCGCTTCGCGAAGCTGGCACAAGTGCTCGACTCCTCGGGGGGATCACCCGTCACGGTCAACGACCTCGGTTGCGGATACGCCTCGTTCTTCACATTTCTCGACGAGGTCCTGGGCCGTGACATGGTGCGGTACAACGGCTACGACCTGAGTGAAGCCATGGTGGAGGCCGCCCGCCGCCTCACCGATGATCGGGCGAACCTCGTCCAGAGCGCCGAAGCGACCGAGGTCGCCGACTACTCATTCGCCAGCGGGCCCTTCAACGTCAAAGGAGACAGCACCTACTCGGACTGGAGGGACTACGTCGAGGAGTCGATCTTGCAGCTGGCCGGTAAGTCGCAACGGGGCCTTGCATTCAACCTTCTTACGACGTTCGTCGATTACCGCCAGGACGATCTCTTCTACGGAGATCCCGCCCACTTCCTGAGCTTCTGTAAGAGCAGGATCTCGCGGTACGTGACACTTCTCCACGACTACCCCCTTTACGAGTGGACGATGCTGGTTCATTTCGAGCCCGTGGACGCAAAGCCGTCGATGCGGCGGCTGCGGTAGCGGCCGGTTGAGCGGCGTTCGGGTAATCGAACTGGAGAGCAGCAGGGAACCGGATTATTCGGCCTTCCTGCAGGATCATCCGGCTCCGCTGATCACCTACTCCCTCCGATACCGCGACATGCTGTGCGAGCTCCTCGGATGTGAGCCGCACTACGCGATAGCTGTCGCAGACGAACGGATTGTCGGAATACTTCCCTTGATGAGCTTTCTCGGGAAGTTCGGCCGCGTCTTGAACTCCCTGCCCTACTTCGGCTCGAACGGAGGCGCGCTGGCGACTGAGCCGGGGGTCCGGCGGCAGCTCAACCGTTGGTACGAAGAGCAGATGGAGAGGGGAGGGGTCGTCGCTTCGACCGTGATCGGCAACCCGTTGCTGGGAGCGGACGAGGACCTGGCGAGCGACCTGACCGATTTCCGGATCGGCCATGTGACGACCCTTCCGGGCGGCGAAGCCGAGGACAAGATCCGGGCGCTCATCGAAGGGTCTGCCCGCCGAAACATCGCGAAAGCAGAGCGGTCCGGGGTGCGGGTTTCCGTGGAGAACGACAACTTCACGGACCTGGAAGCTTTGCACCGGGACTCCATGCTCGCCATCGGGGGGCAGGTGAAAGAGCCCAGATTCTTCGCTGCCGTACCCCGCCACTTCAGGCCGGATGTGGACTTCAAGCTCTACCTGGCTCGAATCGACGGGGAGCCGGCAGCTGCTCTTCTGGTCTTCTACTGCGGTCGCACCGCCGACTATTACGTTCCGGCCGCGGGCCCGGCGTACCGGGATGTCCAACCGATGGCCGCGATCCTCTACCGGGCTCTGACCGACGCGGCGAATGCCGGATTGACGTACTGGAACTGGGGAGGCAGCTGGCCCAGCCAGGAAAGCCTTCAGCGGTTCAAGAGGAAGTGGAGTGGCCAGCCCAGGCAGTACCGCTACGCCACGACGCTCAGGGATCCGTCGCTGCTGCGCCGGGATAAGGAAACACTGCTCCGGGCCTACCCCGGCTTCTTCGTGGTGCCCTTCTCGAGCTTGGAGGGCGGTTGAACATCCCGGGGGCCGCCCGATACGTCTTCCGAGTCCTGGAGCTTGCGCTCGCCGTCATCGTGACGGCCGGCTGCAGCTGCTTGCTGCTGATCAACTGGTCACGGGGCCCCCGCGAAGCGCCGCGGCGCCGGCTGCTGGTCCTCAGCACGATGTACTCCTTGAGCGCGTTGCGACTCCGCCAGGCGGAACACCTGGTGACCCACCGGGACCTGGAGGGGTACTTCGACCACGTGTGGAGCATTCACCCGTTTGTCGGTGCGGCTCCCCAAGACCCGCCTGAAGACAGGGTGGGGCCTGTTGCGGTTACCCGGCTGAGTCCCCGCCACACCATGGTTGAAGGAAGATGCGGCCGCTTCCGGTGCCTGGAACGCTATCCCTATCTCAACTTCAGTCTGGCGCAGGCTCAGCTGGTCCTTCTCCTGGACCGGATCGTGAGGGCCGAAGGAGTGGGAATCGTCCGGGGCGACCCCTACTACTGCGGACTGCTCGCACTGCTGCTCGCGCGGAAGAACGGGCGCGCCCTCGAGGTGCGCATCGTCGCGAACTTCGACACGCTCTACGAGAGCGCCGGCGAGCTTTCGCATCCAAGGCTCATCAGGTGGAGGAGCCTTGAGCGGCTCATCGCACGCCTCAACCTCTCCAAGGCAGACTCGGTGGGCGCGGGCAGCGAGGACAACCGCAAGTTCGCCATCGACAACGGCGCCCGGCCCGAACGGGTCGCCTACACCGGCAACTGGAACATGATCGCCCCCGTCCACCTTCAGAGCCCGGCCGATAGAGGACAGCCCAGCGAGTTCTTCGGATTCGGTGATCGTCCCGTCGTCATCTGCGTGAGCCGCCTGGAGGTGTCGAAGCACCCGGACGATTTCGTTCTCAGCCTCGCAAAGGCGCGGCGGCAAATCGATTCTCTCGCCGGAATCCTGGTCGGCGAGGGATCCATGCGGACCCGCTTGGAGGAGCTGTGCTCGGAGCTCGGCTTGGATGGTCAGCTGGCGTTTGCGGGGGAACGCGATCAGTCCGAGATTGCGAGGCTCCTCGCCAAGGCAACCGTTGTGGCAGTTCCTCTGGCGGGCCTTGCCCTGGTGGAGTCTGCCCTCAGCGAGACCCCCATCGTGGCGTACGAGGTCGAGTGGCACGGCGAGTTTCTCCAAGCCGACAGTACGGGAGTACTCGTCCCCTACCGGGATACGGACGCGATGGCGGAAGCGATCTGCGATCTGGTTGCCGATCCCGAAAGAGCACGCAATCTCGGCTCTGCCGCCCGAACTTACGCTCTCAATAAGATGGACATGACAGCGGTGCTCGAATCCGAGAGGCGAATCGCCGAGGGGCTTCTCGAGCAATGCCCGGGGTTCCGATCGTGAGATTCCGGCGATGGGTAGCGGTGCTGCCGCCGGGGTCGCCGTAGTGGAGCCTCTTCGCATCTTCGGCGCCGGGGTAGCGGGCCACCTGGTCGGCGATCTCGTCCGGTGGCAGTTGTCCGATCGATACTTCGTCGACGGGTACTACGACGACGCCCGCACGCCAGGTTCCGCCGGCCCCGGCGGAATCCGGGTGATAGGAACCGTAGCGCAGGGAGTCGAGGACATCGCCGGCGGTGAGGCGGTCCCCTTCGTCGCTTTGGGCACTCTGGCCCGGGCAGCAGCCTGCCGGCTGCTCGTTCGTCTAAGGGAACGCCGGGTGGAGCCCGTCTCGTTGGTGGCCGGCGACGCCCACGTCTCCCCATCGGCGCAGCTGGGACCCAACGCGCTCGTCTTTCCCGGCGCAGTCATAGGAGCTGAGGTAACGGCCGGTGCCCTGTTGACGGCTCTTCCGGGCAGCATCCTCGAGCATCACGGCCGCGTCGGCGACGATGTCGTGGTCGCTTCTGGGGCGACGATCGCAGGGTTCGTGCGGCTGTCGAGCCACAGCTTCGTAGGGCTCGGAGCTTCGGTGCTGCCGGGGTCTGACGTGGGGACCGGCAGCCTGCTCGGTGGCGGATCGACCCTGGTCTCGCAACTCCCCGCCCACTCAGTGGCTTTTGGATCACCCGCCCGCGTCGTGCGGGAGACGCGGAAAGGCGATGAAACACCCACAAGGGAGGAGATCGCCGCCATCGAGCTGGACGGCTTCCCGGCCGCGCACCCCTAGGCCCGGCCGCCGGTCCCGGAAGGCTCGGCCAGGCACAGGAAGTTGCGAAATTGCGGATGCGGCTCCATATGTGCCCTGGTGCTGGGCCCCTCGGAGGTCAGAAGGAAAAAGTCGTACCCGAACCCGGCAAGGATGTGCTCGGCTCGTGCGCCGACGTCGGCCTCCACCACCTCGCAGATGATCGCCGGACGGTCACGCTCCAGAGTCCGAACCATTCCCTCGAGGACCTGATCTTCGGTTCCTTCCGTGTCGATCTTCACAAGATCCACCCCGGAAAGCTCTCGGGAATCAAGGAAGCTGTCGACCGTTGTAACGGAAACCTCCGTCGACACGACGGGCTGGTCCCTCACCACCTTTTCCATGAAGTTGCCCGAAAGGCTCGAGCTGCTCGGTATGCCTCGAGGCACGTGGTAGAAGCGGGCCCTCCCAACTTCCCGGCCTACCGCAAGTTGCATGCAGGTGACGTTCTCGAGGCGGTTGAGGCTCACGTTTTTTGTCAGCCGCTGGTAGACCGCGTCCAGAGCCTCGAAAGCGAAAACCCTGCTGCTCGGATTAGCCAGGCCGGCCAGGACGGAGAAGTAGCCGACATGGGCACCGATGTCGAGGGTGACTCGCGCCGAGCTCGCCCGGCGGTAGAACTCGTGCGCGGTTTCCGGCTCGTGACCTGCCCAGCCTTCCCAGAAGACGTGGGCCGCGATGTCGTCGTCGGCCAGTGACCACAATCGAAGCGACCCGCCACCCGGCATCGCTGCTTCGACCAGGCCGGTCCGGGGAAGCAGTTGAGCCAGGGCACCGACCTGTAGACCGGAGATCTGAACGGCCTTCCTCACGGCTGTGGTGAGCGGCAGGTTGAGAGGCGGCCAAGCCCTGAGCGCCCGCAGCGGTCTCTTCAGGTAGGTAAATCCGGTCAAAGGCAACTGCATCCCCGAAGCGCGGGCAAGCGCTACGCCGGGCTGGCGGCCGACGCGGTGTACCAGGCGACCGTCCGCTCCAGGCCCTCGGACAGAGGCACGGCGGGCTGCCATCCGGTTAGCTGTTTCAACAGCTCCGCTGAACCGAGATGGCGCCTGACATCACCGGGCCGCGGGTCGACGTGCGACGCACCCGCAGCATCGCCCAGGAGGCTGTTCAAACCCTCGACCAGCTCGTTGACGGAGATCTCGGCTCCGCTTGCGACGTTGACGACCCTCCCCCTTGCCCCGGGAGATCCGAAGAGCCGGATCGCCGCGTCCGCCACGTTGGTCACGTATGTGTAGTCGCGGGTCTGCTCTCCGTCGCCGTAGATTTCCGCCGGCTGGCCCGAACGAGCCTTCTCTACCACTCGAGGGATGATGCCCGCATACGCCTGGTCGTTCTGCCGGGGGCCGAAGGTGTTGAACGGACGCAGAATCGCCGCATCCACCCCGAACGTGTGGATGTAGGAAAGCACGACGTGGTCGGCCGCTGCCTTGCTCGCAGCGTACGGCGTGAGCGGCAGCAGCGGATGACTCTCGTCCATCGGGGTGTACTGGGCGGTGCCGTAAACCTCCGAGGAGGAGAAGTGGATCAGCGTATCGAATCTCCCTAACCGCAGGAGCTCGCATACGGAGCTTGCGATGCCGACATTTACCTCGACCACCCACCGGGGACGCTCCAGTGAGGTTGGCAGAGGGATGACGGCCAAATCGAAGACAACCTCGGTGCTCTCCGCTTTCACTATCCGCGCCATGGCGTCGAAGTCGGAGGCGTCCTCCCGGTAAAGCTTGAGCGTAGGTAGAGCTCGAAAGGCGTCCTTGAGGTTGGCCTCCTTGCCCAAGAACATGTTGTCGACGACCACAAGGTTGGACGGCCGCTCGGCGACCAGTCGATCGACGAGGTGGCTGCCGATAAAGCCGGCGCCCCCGGTGACCAGGACGCTTTTTCCGCTTAGTGTGGGACGGCCCTCAGCGCTCAAGAGATGCACCCTGCACGCAGTGGAACGGGAGCTTCGTTTGGCCGGACTCCACGATGAGAGCTCCGAGCTCGATCGCCGCCAGGCCGTCCGAACCGCTGACCTGGGGGCGCCGTCCCTCGACCACCGAGCTCACGAAATCCTCCAGCTCGATCCGAAGGGGCTCCTTCTTGTTCAGGCGGACTTTTACCATGTCACCCTCCCAGGCTCCTCGAAACGTCGTGAGGACCTCCCAGCCGCCGCCTTCATGCGCATTCTGGTACCAGAACAGGTCTTGGGTCAGGTAGTCAACCACGTACATCCCGCGCTCCCCGAGGATTGCGAGCTCCCTGACCTTGGTTGGCGTGAGCCAGTTGACGTCCAGGACCCCGATGACGCCGTTCTCAAATCGCAGCAGAGCGGTAACCAGGTCCTCGCAGCTGGCGTGGGCTCTGCGCTGCGTTTCGGCGAATCCGCGCTCCACATGCGAGCCGAGCAGGTGGCGGATGACGTCTATGTCGTGAGTCGCCAGATCGAGGATCACGCCCACGTCACCTATCCGGGTCGGGAACGGGCTGAACCGGCGGGCGTGCACCTTGAAGATCCGGCCCAGCTCATTGTTCTCGAGCCGCCTCTTTATCTCGACCACCGCCGGGTTGAATCGCTCGACGTGACCGACCCCCAGCGTCACCGCCGCCCTCTCGGCGGCCTCGATGATTCGCCTGCCGGCCGGAACGGATAGCGCCAGGGGCTTCTCCACTAGCACGTGGCAACCGTGCTCGATGGCCCGGACCGCAACCTCCTCGTGCAGCCGCGTGGGGACCGCTACGGAGACAATGTGCGGGGACGTTTCCTCCAGTGCACTGCTCAGATCGCGAAATGCCCTGGTGTGGTACTTGCGGCCCACCCGATCGGCGGCCTCACCGTCGACGTCCACCACTGCAACGAGCTCCACCGACTCCAGTTCGTTATAGATGCGGGCGTGGTTTAGACCCATGGCTCCTGCCCCGACGACAACCGCTCTCAACATCACGCGGACTGTTCTCGTGAGCAGGCCGAGCAGCGCATGTCCTCGGGCCGCCCGGGCCCGTCGAGGCGGGAACCGCAAGCACAGACGTAGCCGATCAGGCGACCGGGATTTCCGACTACAAGCCCATGCGCTGGCACGTCCGACACTACGACGGCACCCGCGCCGACCAGCGCCCACCGCTCAACAGTCACCCCCGGAAGCACGATGCTTCCCGCACCCAGGGCGGCTCCGTAACGTATCACCGCGCCGGCAGGTGCCCAGTTCCCGGACCGCTTCGCCGAACCGTCCGGGTTTACGGCCCTTGGAACGCGATCGTTGGTGAGGATCACACCCGGGCCCAGAAAGACGCCGTCCTCCAGGACGGCGGGCTGGAAGACGCTTACTCCGTTCTCCAGCTTGCAGTTGTCCCCGATGACCACGTCCGAGTCCACGTACACGTCCTTGCCCAGGACGCAGTTGGCCCCGATCGACGCTCCCTCCCTCACCTGGACGTTCTGCCAGATGCGGGTGCCTTCTCCGATGCGGCACCCCGGGGCGATGTCGGCGGTCGGGTGTGGGCGTATCAGAGCTCTCCTTGCGCAGCAGCGGTCGGAACCGCGTAGGTGGCCGCGATCGCCGTCCGCCTGATCACCGATATCACTCGTTCGATGTCGCGGTCCGAGAGGTACGGGTGGACCGGGAGGGCCAGGACTCTGGCCGCCAGCATCTCGCTGACCGGCAGGCCACCATGGCTCACCGGGCAGCCGGCAAACGCAGGCTGGGCGTGCAGCGGTTCGGGGTAGTACACCGCGGACGATATCCCCTCGGATCTCAACTTCTCCCGGAGGCGGTCCCTGTCGTCCACCTGAATGGTGTACTGAGCCCAGGCGCTGCGGACGTCCGCGCGAAGTGTTGGTGTCACGGATATCTCCGCCAGGTGGTCGGTGTAGAGGCGCGCTGTCCGTTCCCGGGCGGAGATCTCTTCCGGCAAGATGGACAGCTTCTCGATCAGCACCGCGGCCTGGATGGTGTCCAGGCGGCTGTTCATGCCGACCGTCATATGGCGCCCCAACTCGATTCCGTGCCGGCACAGCGAGGTGAGGCGGATCGCCAGATCCTCGTTATCAGTGAAGATCGCGCCTCCGTCCCCGTAACACCCCAAGGGCTTGCTCGGGAAGAAGCTTGTGGTGGTGGCCTCCGCCAGCGTACCTACCGGTCTGCCGGCGAGCGCAGCGCCAAACGACTGCGCCGCATCGGCGAGGAGCTTCATCCCGTGCGCCTGCGCGAGCTCGTGAAGCGCGGAATAGTCGGCGGGCTGGCCGAAAAGGTCGACAGCGATCACCGCTTTCGGACGCAGCCCCGCCTCCCGAGCGACGGGTATGGCCCTGGCGAGGCTTGCCGGATCCATGGTGTAGTCGGCCGGACTGACGTCGACCAGGACCGGCGTCGCACCAACTAGCGCAGCCGCCTCCGCGGTGGCGGCGAAGGTGAACGCCGGCACGAAGACGGCGTGACCGGCACCGACACCCCACGCCCTCAAGGCCACCACCAGGGCATCCGTTCCGTTGGCGCACAGAACGGCGTGTCGAGCGGAGCAGAACTCGGTGAGCCGCTTCTCCAACGCTTCGACCTCGGGCCCGAGGACGAACTGCCCGTGATCCAGCACCCGGGCGATGGCAGCCTCGATGCGTCCGGCAAGCCGGGCACGCTGCGCCCGCAGATCCAGGGCCGATATGGGTTGGACAGAATTCCGGCTTGGCGTGAGAGCCATCGTCAACCTCGTGTCGTAACTTGGTCCGAAGGGCCGCAGCCGGCGGACGATGCCGTTTACTGTAAGTCAAACGCCGCCGGTCGGCTGTCTCCGCCCGGCCGTACAATGCCTTGACCTGCAGGCAGCGAGGAGACCGATGGCAAAGGGAAACGGCCTGAGGGCTGTCGTTCTGGCCGGAGGCCGAGGCACCCGGTTGGCGCCCTACACGATGCTTTTCCCCAAGCCGCTCATACCTATCGGCGACCTTCCGATCCTCGAGATAGTGCTACGGCAGCTGCGCTGGTACGGCTGCAGTGAAGCCCTCGTATCAGTGGGACATCTGGCGCCGCTGATCGAGACTTACCTGACTACCAGAGGTCCCATCGAAGGACTGGCGATCGATTACCTTCGCGAGAGCAAGCCGCTCGGGACGGCCGGCGCGCTCAGTATGGTCCCCTCCGTGGACGAGGACCTTCTGGTGGTCAACGGTGACGTGCTTACTGCTCTTGACTACTCGGAGGTCGTCCGGCACCACCGGGAGCAGGGGGCGGCGCTGACCATCGGGGTGCACCCGATCGAGCAGCAGATCGAGCTTGGTGTCCTGACAATCGCCCCCTCCGGTGATGTCGTGGGGTACGTAGAAAAGCCCGTCACGAGGCACGAGTGCAGCATGGGCGTCTACGTCTGCTCGCCCGAGGTGGTTCGAGAGATCGAGCCGGACCAGCCGCTCGATTTTCCCGATCTGGTACTCGAGCTGATCTCCCGAGGGAAGAAGGTCTCCGCCTACCGGACGGACTGCTACTGGGTCGACATCGGCCGCGAGGACCAGTACCGGCGAGCGTCGGAGGAATTCCCTTCGATGCGTGCCGTGCTGCTCCCGGACGAGGGAGCGAACGGCTAACCGCCTGAGGACAGACCGATCAGCTGCGCCCGGTGAGGAGGGTTTCGGAGTCGGAGACTCTTCGCCGAACCACGATCACACCGTCCGGAAGCCCTTAACCGCCCAGCCGGCTAGGAGCCGCAGTGGGCTGCGGCCTACAGCATTGGTTGGCCGCAACCTCGACCCCCGAGGAATTCGTCACCCGTACGGGTTCGGCCCCCGAGGGCGAGCACTGCATTTCCGAGGTGGTCCCTGCCGGAGGTGAACGCTCTATCTTGTTTTCTCTGATGGAGCCCCCGTCGACATGGTCGACGACGATCGCGCTACCCCACGCCTTCACGCTGTTGCCCTCGATGACTACGTTCTTGGTGGTATTGGGGTTGGACTCCGGGTAGGCGTTGATCAGGATCACCGGGTTGCAGGGACTCGCATCCGGGATCGTCCGGAGGTCGTTGTCACGAATCTCGTAATCTCTGGTGTTGTCGCCGCTCCCCGCCACAGGGAACGCTATCCCGACGGAGAAGAACCCGTCGAAGGTGTTCCTGAGCAGGTGGACGTCCTGGAGGTAGTGCTCGACTTCGTCGAGCTCGGCGTCCACTCCGCTGTACCAGCAGTCCTGTCCCAGGGAGTCCTCCAGCCAGAACCCGATGGCACTCGTCGGCGCAAAGCAATGCCGGGCCGTGGAGATGGCCCTGAAGCGCGAGACGCGTATGTCCCTTGGCGCCTCGAACGGCGGCGTGTTGTCCACGTACTCCGAGACTGCCGTGGTCAGCCCGTCGCCGAACACGTTTCTCGCCGTTACGTCCTGAATCCGTACCCCACGGCCGCCGTAGATGCTCAATCCCGAGTTGAACTGGGTTCCATTCGACGGCTGCTCCACCGAGGACTGGTTCACCTTCTCCTGGGAGCGCGGTCCGGTGAGGTTGAAGTTGCCGACCAGGTTCAGGTTCTCGATCGTGACGTCGCGGGCCTTGATGAGCATGATGTTGGGGCTGTTGATCCGCCCGTCATTGGGGGCTGAATTGCGTAGGGTCGCTCCGTTGCCGTCGATCCGAACCGAACGCTTGCGCTCTATCCGAACGGGATTGCGTAGCGCGTAACAGGCATCGGAGCGGAACTCGACGTCGGCTCCCTCCTGAACCGAGGCAAAGAACTCATTCAACTCCGCGTCAACGGTTCGAGAGCAGTCGGAGGGGATGGATGACGGCGGACTGAGAGCCTGCTGGGAGCTCTCTTGCGGCGCCAGGGCGACCACCACACCAACCACGCCCACAGCGAGGAGCACCGCCAAAAGCCGGAGACGCTCCATACACCCCCCTAGCGCCGGACACCCCGGGCGCCCTGCGGCCGGGCTACAGCCGTCAAGCCGGACGAGATGATGCCATTTGCAGCCATATTATGAAGCGATGCAGCCGTGTCGTATCGCGCACGTCATCAGCGCCCGAGGGGTTGGCGGCGCGGAAAGGTTCCTCAACCTCCTCGTAAGGGAGGGCGACCGGCGAGGCTGGGAGCAGCTGGTGCTGAACCCTTTCGCCGACCAGGCGTCCGAGGAGCTGGCCGAGCTGTTGAAGCCCATCCAGTACAGGGCGCGGACCTGCCCGACGCCCCTTTCGGTTCCGCTCGTGCGCCGCTGGACTAAAGTGGAGCTCTTACGATTCGGCCCCCAAGTGGTGCACTCACTCCTGTTCCACGCCGTCTTGACAACGGCGAGCCTCCGCAGGCCGGCGGGAGCGGCTCGTGTGGTGACGAACGTGTACGGCGAGGGTCTGCAGGTTCTGTCCCACCCCCGAGCGCGCCGGCTGCTGGACAGATTGGCCGGGCAGCGAAGCGATCTCACGTTGGCCATCTCGTCCTCGGTGGAGCAGTTCCTGATTCGCGACTACGGATACTCGCCTGAACGAGTGGTTTGTGTGCCCCTTGGTTGGGAGGGGACTCCACGACCGGTCCGGAGCGATCCCCGCCCGCCGACCGTGGTATGCGTGGCGAAGTACCGTCCGGAGAAGGGCCACACGGTCCTGCTGCGGGCTTTTCAGCTGGTGCGGCGCGACTTTCCCGACGCCGAGCTCGTGCTGGTCGGCGAAGGTGCGCACCGGACCGCCATAGAGCAAGAGGTTGCATCCCTCGGCCTTGCGGAGTGCGTGCGGCTGACCGGCGACGTTCCCGACATCTGGGAATACCTTGCGCAGGCCGACGTCTTCGCTCTCGCATCGCTCACGGAGGCATACGGCATCGCGGTTGCCGAAGCTATGGCCGCCGGCCTTCCGGTAGTGGCGTCCGCTGTCGGGGGAATCCCAGAGCTAGTGAAGCCCGGCGTGACCGGCGAGCTCTTCCCGCCGGGTGACGTGCAGGCACTGGCCGCGCATCTCGTCAATTTGCTCGGGTCGCCCGGCGTTCGCCGCCGAATGGGCGAATCGGCCAGGGAAGCTTCGCTTGCGCTTTCCATGGACGGCAGCGTCAAACGGTACGCTGACCTGATGGAGACTGCCGCCCGTCGTCCCACAAGGAGCTCCGCCACCCCTTCACTCGAGGCTGAGACGGGGTGAGCTTCTGGAGCGGGCGCAAAGTCCTCGTCACGGGCGCCGAGGGCTTCATCGGAAGCCACCTGGTAGACCGGCTCGTCCGTGAAGGCGCCCAGGTGCGAGCATTCGTCCACTACAACCCGTTCTCCCGGTGGGGGTGGCTTCAGGGGCGTGGTCCGGAGGTGGAGATCTTTCCCGGCGATGTACGGGACCCGGAGCGAACGGCCGAAGCTGTAGCGGGCAGGAACATCGTCTTCCACCTGGCTGCCCTGATAGGAATCCCCTACAGCTACGACGCCCCGGACAGCTACGTGCAAACCAACGTGGTGGGCACCTCGAACGTGCTGAACGCGTCCCGCAGGGCGCAGGTTGAGCGCCTCGTACAGACCTCCACGAGCGAGGTGTACGGCACGGCGTTGCAGGTGCCGATAGACGAGTCCCACCCTCTTCAGCCGCAGTCGCCCTACGCCGCGACCAAGATCGGCGGAGACATGCTCGCATTGAGCTACCACCACTCGTTCGAGCTGCCTGTCGCCGTGGTGAGGCCTTTTAACACTTACGGGCCCAGGCAGTCGGCCCGGGCGATCATCCCGTCGGTGCTGCATCAGCTCTACGGCGGTTCCCGGGAGATCCGACTTGGCAGCGTGACGCCCACCCGGGATTTCAACTTCGTCGAGGACACGGTCGCCGGCTTCCTCGCGGTGGCCGAGAGCGACCGGGCCCTGGGTGAAGTGGTGAACATCGGCAGCGGACGGGAGATCTCCATCGGGGATCTCGTCAATCTGCTGATCGAGGTCAGCGGAAAAAAAGCGGAAGTCGTCTCCGAGACTTCCCGGATGCGTCCGGCCGGGAGTGAGGTGCACAGACTCATCTGCGACAACTCCAGGGCGCTCGAGTGGGCCGGCTGGAAGCCGGAGGTCTCATTGGAGGAGGGCCTCCAGAGAACCGCGGAGTGGTTCTCCCGGCATGCAGAAGCCGTTGACGCAGGCAGTCGCCTTTTCAAGTAGGAGCGGGGGTGCCCGGCCGGTTGGCCGGAGCAGCCCGCATACGGCTCTACCGTCGGGCACGCGCCCCTCGGCTCTCGCGTAGCTGATGTGTGGGATCGCGGGCGTGGTCGACCTGCGCCGACCCTGCTCTCCCGAAATCGTCGAAGCACAGCTCGCAACTCTCGAGCACCGGGGGCCGGATGCCAGGGGCGTTTACCTGAGAGGGCCGGCCGCGATCGGCATGGCCCGCTTGTCCATCATCGACCTCGCGACGGGTGATCCACCGGTCACGAACGAGGACCAATCGGTCGGCGTCGCCCTGAACGGCGAGATCTACAA
>DATAAN010000193.1:0-9062 GCA_036260105.1 Actinomycetota bacterium | reverse complement strand
GTCGTGTCCGCGACCTCGACGGCGAACGACTCGACATCCTCGAAGACCGCGACGGCCACGTGCCCGGCCGGGATGCTCGCCATCGGCGGCCACCGCACCAACAACGCCGACGGCCAACCGATCGCGATCGTGCAAAGCCGCGAGGAGTTCGACGGCGACATCTCGCGCTGGGTAGTACGCGCCGTCGAGGTCAACCCTCCGGGCGTCGCCGGCAACTGGAGCCTGACGGCGTTCGCGAACTGCGTCGGTTGAGGCCGCCTAGTCGCCCGCGTGCGCGACCGCCGCCTGAGCGGCCGCCACGCGGGCGATGGGGACCCGGAACGGCGAGCAGGAGACGTAGTCCAACCCGCAGTTGTGGCAGAACTCGACCGACGCCGGGTCGCCGCCGTGCTCGCCGCAGATCCCCAACTTCAGGTTGGGCCGGGTGGCCCGGCCCTCCCTGGATGCGATCTCCAGCAAGCGGCCGACGCCGGCCACATCAATGGACTCGAACGGGTTGACCTTGAGGATGCCTCGCTCCAGGTACCGGGGGAGGAACTTGCCCTCGATGTCGTCCCTGGAGAAGCCGAACGCGGTCTGTGTGAGGTCGTTGGTGCCGAAGGAGAAGAACTCGGCCGTCTCGGCAAGGTCGCCGGCGGTCAATGCGGCTCTCGGGAGCTCGATCATCGTGCCGATCAGGTAGTCGATCTGAGTGCCGCTCCTCGCCAGCACCTCGTCGATGATCGCCAGGGCCTCCCGCTTCATGGCGTCGAACTCCTCGCGAACCGCGACCAGCGGGATCATGATCTCGATCACCGGGTCCTCACCCGCCGCCTTTACCTGTACGGCAGCCTCGATGATCGCCCGGACCTGCATGGCGTACAGTCCGGGCTTCACGATGCCGAGCCTGACACCCCGCATGCCGAGCATCGGGTTCGACTCCTCCAGGCGCAGGACGTTCTCCAGGAGTGTCTTCTTCGACCGGATCTCTTCGTCCACCGTCTGGGCGGCTTCGCTGCTCTCGAGCGGGACGTCGTTGTGCTCCCAGTGGAAGTGCTTCGAGGCGCTGACCGCCACGGACCGGTAGATCTCCAGCCCTTGGATCTGCAGCTCCAGCTCCTTGGATGAGGGAAGGAACTCGTGCAGCGGAGGGTCGAGCAGCCGGATGGTGACCGGAAGCCCGCTCATGGCGGTGAAGATTCCGACGAAGTCGTCGCGCTGAACCGCCAGCAGCTCGTCCAGGGCGGCCTTCTCTTGCTCCTCGGTGCTGGCCAGGATCATGCGCCGCACGATCGGCAGCCGGTCCCCCAAGAACATGTGCTCGGTCCGCGCAAGCCCGATCCCCTCCGCCCCGAATTCGCGGCCCTTGGCGGCGTCCTCCGGGGTGTCGGCGTTGGCGCGAACCTTCAGCCGGCGGATCCCGTCGGCCCACTCCAGGATTGTCAGCAGGTCGCCGGAGAGCTCGGGCTCCACCAGGGGCACCTCACCGAGAGCGATCTCCCCGGTGTTGCCGTTAATGGCGACGATGTCGCCCTCGACCACCCGGTGGTCGCCGACCGTGAACTCACGTTTCTCCAGGTCGATCTTGAGAGCCTCGGCGCCGCAAACGCACGGCTTGCCGGCGCCCCGTGCGACGACTGCCGCGTGTGACGTCTTGCCGCCCCGCGACGTCAGGATGCCTTGAGCGGCGTACATGCCCCCGACGTCCTCCGGCTCGGTCATCGGCCGGACGAGGATCACCTTCTCTCCCGCCGCCGCCCGCTGCTCCGCGGTCTTGGCGTCGAACACGGCGGCGCCGACGGCGGCCCCCGGCGAGGCGTTGAGTCCCTTGGCCACCACGTCGATGCCGGCCGACGGATCGAACTGCGGGTGCAGCAGCTGGTCCAGCGACGAGGGGTCGACCCGGAGAACCGCCTCCTCCCTGGAAATCTTGCCCTCCGCCTGCAGGTCGACGGCGATCTTGACCGCAGCAGCCGCCGTACGCTTGCCGATCCGGGTCTGGAGCATCCACAGCTTCCCCTTCTCCACCGTGAACTCGATGTCGCACATGTCCCGGTAGTGGTCCTCGAGCTGGGCCATGATGCCGGTAAGCTTCTCGTAGGAGGTGGGATCGGACTTCCTCAGCGAGTCGAGCTGCAGCGGAGTCCGAGCGCCCGACACCACGTCCTCACCCTGTGCGTTGGGCAGGTACTCGGCAAGGTAGGACTTGGCGCCAGTTGACGCGTCCCGAGTGAACGCGACGCCGGTTCCCGAGTCGTCGCCCAGGTTGCCGAAGACGATCGCCTGCACGTTCACGCCGGTGCCGAGCGAGTCGGAGATGCGGTTCTGCCGCCGGTAGATCTTTGCGCGTTCGCCGCTCCAGGACTTGAAGACCGCCTCGATCGCCAGCCGGAGCTGCTCCGTCGGGTCCTCGGGGAAGCTCGCGCCGGTGCTGCGCTGCACCAGCTCCTTGAACTTGCCGACGAGCTCCTTCAGGTCCTCGACATCCAGCTGGGTGTCCTCGGTGACGCCGGCCTTCTCCTTCTGCTCGTCGATGAGCCGCTCGTACTCCTCGCCGGGCACCCCCATGACGATCTTTCCGAACATCTGGATGAACCGCCGGTAGGCGTCGTAGGCGAACCGTTCGTTGCCCGACTGCTCGGCGAGGCCTTTCAAACTCTGGTCGTTCATACCGAGGTTGAGGACCGTGTCCATCATTCCCGGCATGGAGAACTTGGCACCCGATCGGACGGAGACGAGGAGCGGGTTGCTCGGGTCGCCGAGCCGCTTGCCCATCTTCTTCTCGAGGCTGGCGACGTGCGTGGCCACCTCGTCCATCAAGCCATCGGGGAAGGAGCCGGTCTCCATGTAGATCCGGCACGCCTCAGTGGTGATCGTGAACCCGGGTGGGACGGGGAGCCCCAGGTTCGTCATCTCCGAGAGGTTGGCCCCTTTCCCGCCCAGGAGATCCTTCTTGCTGCGGTCCCCCTCTTCGAAGTCGTAGACGTAACGGGTACCGGTAGTGGTGCCCGGCGTCACTGCGACCTCAAATCGATGTTCAGCGGATCTGAGCCGGCCGTCAGCGTGTGCTGCTGAGTCTTCTTCTCGGTCCCCGGGGCGAACGCCACCACGGTCCAGGTTCCTTCAGGCAGGTTGAAGCCGTAGGAGCCATCGGCGTCGGTGCGGCCCTCCCAGACAAAGTCGCCAGAGGGGCCGTTGATCCGGATGTAGGAACCCTCCCGGGGTTCGCCGTCCACGGTCACCGTCCCGGTGAGCCGAACGGTCACCAGCTCAGCCTCGGGCGGAGCCACGAGGAGAGCTCCTCGATGGCGACGCGCTCCTGCTGCATGGAATCGCGATCACGGATGGTCACGGCGTTGTCCTCCAAAGAGTCGAAGTCGACGGTCACGGCGTAAGGGGTTCCGATCTCATCGTGACGGCGGTAACGCTTTCCGATCGAACCGGCATCATCGTAGTCGATCAGCCAGTCTGCGCGAAGACGCTGTGCCACCTGCCGAGCCAGCGGCACCAGCTTCTCGTGGCGGGACAGTGGCAGGACGGCCACCTTGTACGGCGCCAGCTGCTTGTGCAGCTTCAGAACCACCCGCTTGTCCATCCCGCCCTTCGCGTTGGGCGCCTGCTCCTCCCTGTAGGCGTCGAACAGGAACGCAAGCAGCGCCCGCGTCGCCCCGGCTGCCGGCTCGATGACGTACGGGACGTAGCGCTCGTTGGCTTCGGCGTCGAAGTAGGACAGGTCCTCCCCGGAGAACTTGGCGTGCTGGGTGAGGTCGAAGTCTCCCCGGTTGGCGATGCCCTCCAGCTCCCCCCAGCCCCACGGGTACTTGTACTCGATGTCCACGGTTCGCTTGGAGTAGTGCGAGAGCTCGTCCTGTTCGTGCTCGCGAAGCCTCAGGTTCTCCGCCCGCATCCCGAGGTCGAGGTACCACCGGAACCGCTCGTCAATCCACTTCTGGTGGTGCTCGGTGTCGGTCCCCGGCTTGACGAAGTACTCCATCTCCATCTGCTCGAACTCCCGGGTGCGGAAGATGAAGTTGCCGGGCGTGATCTCGTTGCGGAACGACTTGCCGGTCTGGGCAATGCCGAACGGCAGCTTCCTGCGCGTCGACTGCAGCACCTGGTTGAAGTTCACGAAGATGCCCTGAGCCGTCTCGGGGCGCAGCCACACGACGTTCTTGTCGTCCGGCACCGGGCCGATGTGGGTCTTGAACATGAGGTTGAAGTTGCGGGGATCGGTCAGCTTGTCACTGCCGCAGTTGGGGCACTTGTCGCCGATCTGGTCGGCGCGGTGCCGGGTGTTGCAGTTCGAGCACTCGACGAGCGGGTCGGTGAAGACCTCCAGGTGCCCGGAGGCCTCCCAGGTCGTGGGGTTGAGGATCACGGACGAGTCGAGGCCGACGATGTCGTCTCGGAGCTGCACCATCGAACGCCACCAGGCGCGCTTGATGTTCTCCTTCAGCTCGACGCCGAGGGGGCCGTAATCCCAACCGGACCGAAGTCCGCCGTAGATTTCGGCCGATTGGAAGACGATTCCGCGACGCTTGGAGAGGTCGACGATTGTGTCGAGGGATGGGGTGCTCACGAACTCCATGCTACACACGGAATTCCCGGCCGCGCCGGGACGACGCTCGGCCGACCGTTTATTTCGGTCCTCCGACTAGCCTGGGAAAGGCAGGAGGAGGTGGACGAATTGAGCGTCGAGCAGAGGGGCCGGGCGCATGTCGCGACCCTCGGAACGGAGGCGAACCGGCGGGCCGACCTGGCGTTCCTGGTGCTGCTGGCCTTCATCTGGGGCACCAGCTACCTGTGGATCAAGATCTCGCTCCGCTCCTTCACACCGATTCAGAACACGGCGGGACGTCTCACCCTCGGAGCATTGGCGCTGCTGGCCTACTGCCTGGCGCGCCGGGTCCGCCTTCCCGGCGATCCCCGGGTATGGGGCCATCTCGTCGTGCTGGCGGTGCTCTTGAACGTGACGCCGTTCTTCCTCTTTGCCTACGGCGAGACCATGGTCGACTCCGCCGTAGCGGGAATCCTCAACGCAACGACCCCCGTGTTCACCGCCCTGACGGCCGCCGCCGCCGGGAGCGAGCGGTTCAACCCATCCAAGCTGGCCGGCCTGGCTCTGGGGTTCGCCGGCGCCGCTCTCATCTTCGAGCCGTGGCACGCCGCCTCCGAGGTAGCAAGCGTCGGCGGCCTTGCATGCCTGGCAGCCTCGGCCTGCTACGGCGTGGGGTTCGTGTACGCGTCGAAGTTCCTCGGCGGCCGGGGTCTGAAGCCCCTGGCGCTGTCCGCGTCCCAGCTGTCGGCGGCCGCCGTTATCGGCCTGGCGGTGATGGCCGCCTCGGGCGCTCCCGCGCCGGAGATCCGCTGGGACGCCTTTGTCGCCCTCGGGATTCTCGGAGTGGTCGGCACCGGCGCCGCCTACGTGATCAATTACCGGCTGATCGTGAACCGGGGTGCCTCGGGCGCCGCGCTGGTGACCTACCTGATCCCCGTCGTGGCCGTCGCCGTGGGCGCGGTGTTCCTCGGTGACGAAGTGTCGCTGGCGATGCTGGCCGGAACCGCTACGGTGCTGGCCGGCGTTGCGCTGGTTCGACGATCGAAGGCCTAGCCGGCCGGCAGTCTCGAAAGTTCGACCAGGCGCATAGTACGCTCGGCGGCTTCCTCGGCAGCTTCCGGAGAGCGGCGTCCAAGTCCACAGTAGGTCGCCACGTCGACCGGACCGATCAGTGACTCCAGCATCTCCAGAGCGGCCGCTTGTTCGCCGAGGTCCTGCGATTCTTGAACGACGCCGGCCACGAACCTCGCCGGCCCGCGGTATAGCTTCGAGAACGGCTCGAAGTACCCGAGATCGACAGGCACGGGGTCGGTTCCGCCGGCCAGGGGAGCGTGGATGAACTCCAGGGGGCGGGTTGCGGGCCACCGGCTGGAAAGCGCATTGAAAAGATGGACCACCGGGGCCGTGCTCCTGAGCGGCGTGAGCGCCTCGTGATTCATGTCACCAAGGCACAGGTGCACTCCGAACCGCGTGCCGGCCGGCACCTTCCGCGCCACTTTCACCAGCCGCTCGGCCATGATGCCGGCAACCGGCATGGCGAGCGGGCCAGCTTTTGCGGTTGCAACGAGCTGGAGCGGTGCTTCCAGCTGGAAGATCACCCGCTGCCCGAACTCGTTTTGCGTCTCGGTGATTTCCCGCACGATGAGGTCGAAGAACGCTTTGCCGTGGCGCATCGGACCCAACTTGCCCATGGAGAACAGGGCCAGATTGAGGTAGTCGGGCATCCCGACCAGCAGCGTTGCCGGTTCGCCGTCGGCGGCAGCCAGCCGGTCGAGCACCTGAAGCTCCTCGCGAGTTCTCTCCAACGTGCCCAGTGACATCGACTCGCCGCGGAGCTGGTGGCCGCGGCGAACGCCGAGGACCGGAGTGTCCTGGTAGCCGCTCCAGCGACCCTCCTTCCGGAGCTCGAGGTCCGGGTGCTCGCGAAGGGACTCGATGAACGACATGATCCAGTTCTGACGCTCACCTGTCTCACCGCCGGATACGTACCGTAGCCCGGGCAGCTTCTCCAACTGCCAGGCGACCGCCTGCTCTACCGAGGGCTGCGGGATGCTGCCGACAACTTGCGGATGTCTTTGTGCCATGGTTCTCGACCACTCCTCTCGAGTGAAACCGGAAGGTAGCGCGTGAGATCCTTGGCATCGACGCGGGTACACCTCGAGGATAAGCGACGCCGAGTAACGGGCGTTCGGGAAGCTAAGCGGACTTATCCCCGAGATCCGACCCGGCGAGCTCCGACAGCTTGCGTTCGAAGACCTCCAGGGCGTCGGGCGAGTAGATGACGATGGTCGCCTTCTCCACCGACCTGGCGGACTCCAGCCCACCCCTCAGCGCCTCCAGCGCAATCGGCGCCGCCTGCTCCACCGGGTAGCCGTAGATGCCGGTGGAGATGGCCGGAAACGTCACCGTCCTGGCGCCCAGCTCGTCGGCATAGTGCAGGGAGCTGCGGAAGGCCGACCACAACAGGTCCGGTTCGTTGAACCTGCCGCCTCTCCACCTCGGCCCGACGGCGTGGATGACCCATCTGGCCGGGAGGTTGCCGGCAACGCTGACGACCGAGCTTCCGGTCTCGCACTTTCTTCGCCGTCCATACCGGGCCTGCAGGTCGTTCATGATCTCCGGACCGCCCGCCCGGTGGATGGCACCGTCGACCCCTCCCCCGCCGACCAGAGACTCGTTGGCGGCGTTTACGATGGCATCGGCGGGGATCTGCGTAATGTCGCCCTGGACCAGCGCCAGCACCCGGTCTCCGACCTTCAGCTCGCTCGCCATGCAGCCAGGGTACCCGTCGGGCAGGTGGAGGCGGAGCCTTCAACGGGTAGGCTTCTTGTCGGATGTACGCACCCGAGCCTTCGAGGGCCTCGTGACCGGCTGGAAGCTGGCCTCCATATTCGTGCTGGTCGCTGCGAACGCGTTCTTCGTCGCAGCCGAGTTCGGCTTGGTGGCGGTCCGGCGAACCCGCATCGAGGAGCTGATCTCTCAGGGAAGCCGGCGTGCCGCCACAGCTCTCAAGGTCATCAAAGAGCTCAATCTCATGCTTTCGGGCTGCCAGCTCGGCATCACCTTCGCCAGCCTGGGCCTGGGAGCCGTGGGCGAGCCGGTCATCGGCGCGCTCATCGAGGGAGGGTTCGAGCACCTGCAGCCTCCGTTCGATGTCATCGCAACCCATGCGGTGGCGACGGCCATAGCTTTCTCCATCATCACCTTCCTCCACGTCGCTCTGGGGGAGCTGGTCCCCAAAGCGCTGGCCCTGGCCCGCCCGGAGCAGGTGGCGCTTTGGGTCGCGGCCCCCATGCGGTTTTTCACCTACGCCTTTCGACCGGTGATCTGGCTGTTCAACGAGGCGGCGAACGTGGTCCTAAGGCTCTTCGGGGTGGAGGCGAACAGCGAGCTCGCGGAGATCCACACCCCGGAGGAGATCGGAATCATCGTGGAGGAGGCACGCCGGGGTGGAACGATCCTGTCCGGCCAGAGCAGGATCCTTGCGCGCACGCTGGAGTTCCCGGAGAAGCGGGCGGTCGAGGCCATGGTCCCGCGGGTTGCTTCGGTTGCCATATCGGCGGAGGCGACCATGGCCGAGCTGCTGGACCTGGTCCAGCAGACCGGCTACTCGCGATTTCCCGTGTGGCGGGAGCGGCCGGACGAGTTCGTCGGCGTGGTCCATATAAAGGACATGCTGGGGGAGGTCCGGCGTGATCCCGACGCCAAGGTGAAAGCCGCCATGCGGGATGCACTGGTCGTGCCGGAGTCACTGCCGCTGGAGCGGGTGCTGGTGCAGATGCGGCGCCAGCGAAACCATATGGCGATAGTTCTGGACGAGTTCGGCTCCACCGCCGGTGTCCTGACGCTGGAGGACATCATCGAGGAGCTGCTCGGCGAGATCCGCGACGAGTACGACGTCCGGGAACGCGACATCCGAACGATCGAGGGCGGCTACCGCATTCCCGGGCGTATGAGGCCCGACGAGCTGGAGGAGGCTACCGAGCTGCAGCTTCCGGAAGGCGATTACGAGACGGTAGCGGGTTTCATCCTGGAGCGGCTCGGCCGCCTGGCGAAACGGGGAGACGAGATCACCTACAACGGCTGGCGCATTCGGGTTGCGAACGTCAACCGCCGGCGGATCCTCTCGGTCGACATCGTGCGTCCCGGCCAGGAACCTGCCTCCGAGCCGGAGCCGGTGGGCGAGTCGAGGGAGTAGCAAGCCGGTCGAGCGTTTAGCTGCCGGCCGAGGCGATGTAAATCCGGAACGCGAGCGCAGACACCTCCCCTGCGCTCGTCGCCAGCCAGCTGCGAAGGTCGTCCGGCGTCGGACGTTCGTCCGAGGAATCCGGGAGACGAACCGAGGCGCGCGTCGACCGCCCTCCAGCGTCTCTTCCCAACCGCGTCATCTCCAAGTTGTGCTCTCCAGCGTCCGTTTCCGCCGCCACCCGTCTTTGGCTATGGAAGAAGACTGGCAGACGGCCGGCGGGTCGGGGCAGGGCCGAACGGCCCTGGATTCGGGGATGAATGGCCCTAAATTCGCCGA
>DATAAN010000192.1:0-7598 GCA_036260105.1 Actinomycetota bacterium | reverse complement strand
GGGGCGTCCATGATGGTGCGCCGGGAGGCCTTCGAGCAGGTCAAGGGCTTCGACGAAGGCTTCTTCATGTACGTCGAGGACGTCGATCTCTGCAAGCGGATGAACGAGGCCGGCTGGAAGGCCCTCTACTACCCGGGGGCGCAGATGATGCACCACGTAGCCGGGTCCAGCCGGCGGTCGCCGTACCGGATGATCCGCCACCACCACTTCAGCATGATCCGCTACGCGGTCCGCAACTCCAAGGGCCTCGTGAGGGTGGCACTGCCGCTGATCGTCGCCGGACTGCTGGTTCGGATGCTGATCGCGTGGGCGCATCTGCTGCTGCAGCGCCTGCGGAACAACGACTAACCGCTCCTTCGGGACCCCGGCTACTTCTGGGGGCTGCCGGGCGCTCTCTGGAAGCTCAGGCGGCGGGTGAGTCCGGCCTTCAGCTGCTTGCGGAACTCCTCCTTCTGCCTCTGCAGCTGGATTTGCTGGATCTCGGCCAGCCTGCGCCTCAGGAACTGGGCCGTTCGCTCCGGCGTGTGCAGCGTGCGGGCCTGCTGCCGGGCCAGCCGGCCCTTGGCTTCGGCCTCCTGCCGGTTCTCGAAGACTCGCCTCATGGCCGCGGCGGCCTCGTCGATGTCCGGGTCGGCCCACGCCGCTCCCTCCGAGTACGGGCCGGTGGCCGACGGCACCGAGCTCATCTCGTAGCCCACCAGGTAGCTGTTGTCGTCGTTCAGGAACTCGAGGTTGCCGGAGTAGTTGGTCGCGATCACCGGCTTGCCGAGCGCGACCGCCTCCGCCATGCCGAGGCCGTACCCCTCGGCACGGTGCAGCGAGACGTAGCAGTCGCAGGAGGCGATCAGGGCGTCCTTGCGCTCGGGCGGCAGGTAGCCGTCGATGATCCGGATGTCCGAGCGGCCGGCGGCCGCCAGGCGCAGGACCTCCAGCGCCGCTACCTCGGCGGTGCCGTTGATGCTCTTGATGACCAGGACGGGGCCTTCGCCGGGCTTGAAGGCGCGGCTGAAAGCCTCGATCACCCCGAGGGGGTTCTTCCGGGAAAAGGCGCTCAGGAAGTCGAAGGTGAACAGGAACAGGAAGTTGTCCGGCAGGCCGAGGCCCTCGCGGTCGGGCGGCGTGTCCATGTGCCGGATGGGGACCGGGATGCGGTGCACCGGCTTGCCGGTGCGGGCCCGGACGGCCCGGGCGACGTGATCGGTCCCGACCCAGACCTCGTCGAACAGCTTCTCCGTGTCGGCCGGGATCTCGGGGAACTCGTCGAGCTCCCACCACCACAAGGCGACGTTGTAGCGGTTGTCGAGAATCTTCGGCCCCGTGTCCCGCACCAGCGGGTAGAGCTCGTCGGCGTTCACGCAGAAAAGGTTCACACCGTAGGCGAACTTCTCCCCGGTGGGGGTGAAGCTGTGGTTCTGGCGGCTGTAGCGCGCCTGGTAGGCGAACGTGGAGTACGGAAGTCCGGACTGCTCGACTCCGGACAGAACCAGCCGGGCCATCTCTCCGACACCCGACTCCGCCTTGAAGTAGCCGGCGACGTTGAGGCCAAGCGGGCGCAGCTCGCGGCGCCTCAGTGTTCCGGGGCTTGCCGCCTCGGCCCGGTCGTCGGCGGGCGAGCGGCGGATGGACTGGTCGAACCGGCAGAGCTCCGGCGGGATCTGCGCCTCCTTAGCCCCGTACCGCATGACCCAGTCCAGGTAGCGCCCCGCGTCGGCGTGGGCCAGACCGGGATACGCCGCCTTGAGGTCCAGCCGCTCCTCGTAGAGCGCCAGGAGATACCGCGGCACCGCGGGGGCGAAGCCTTCCTCGTCGGGCGCGTTGAGCCAGTCGACGAACGCCTCGGAGTCGAAGCGGTCGAACGGGTCGGGAGGCTGTGGAGCGAGGCCGTCCAGATAGGCCTTGTACGCCTTGCGATAGACGAACCGCATGCGGGCGTCGACGGTCAGGCCGCCCGGGAGCTTCTCGAACCCGGCGGGTATCTTCGACGCCTCCTCAAAGCCGGCGTTCGCCAGGCGGGCGTTGTAGTCGAGCGTTATCTCGGCCACGTCGAGCCGCTGGCTGAGCAGGACCCTGGGGCGCGGCCCCTGGTCGACCGACAGCAGGTGCGGTACCTCCGGATTGAAGCCCTCGAAGCGGAAAAGCGTCAGCGGCTCTCCCCCGGCCGTCCAGCGCTCACCGCCTCCGGCAAGCTCTTGGGCCCACACGTTCCAGAACGAGACGAAGCTGTTGGACGCCGAGAAAGAGCCGTGCTGGAAGCGGGAGCCCATGTCCAGGATGCGGGTGAACGGAATCGCCTTTGGCTGCGCCGAGCTCTCCAGAACCGCCGCCGTGGGGAGGTTCCGCCGCGACTCGGTGCGCATGGCCTCGATCCACCAGTCGAGGAACTCGCCGGCGGTCGGCGCCACGCCGATCAGCCCGCTGTTGTACAGACCGATGCTGAGCAGCTGGGCCTGGTCCGGGGTAAGGCCGTCGGCCGGCAGCGAGAGGGGCGCCCGGGGCGTGAGGACGAGGCCCCGTTCCTCGATCATGCGACGAAGCGAGTCGAGACGGCCGTAGACCCGTACGTCATCGGCCAGATAGACGTGAGGCTCTCCGCTGGTTGCGAGAAGGAACTTGAGCAGCCGGGGAATGCAGGCGAGGTGCAGGTCGTCCAGGCTGAGGAGCATCGCAAGGTTGTGCAGCTCCGGACCCGATATGCCGATGTCCGAGGGCGAGAGCATCTCCAGCCCGTCCTGCCACTGTTCCTCGAAGGGGTCGTCCAGGATCAGCACGGTGAACCGGGCGTCCGGGTGCTGCTCCAGAAGCGAGTCGGCGAGGACGCGGGCGTAGGGCAGCCTGCGGCGAACCGTCACGGTGCAGACGTTCATCGGTGCAACATCCGCATACTCAATGGATATCCATCTCCAAGGTGAACTCTAGCGTCAAGGCGCTTTTCTCCGCGCGCTTTGGCGGGCATGAAGCGCCTAGTATCGCGGTCGTCGAGGTCAACGACGCCGCAGGTGCAACAGATATGCCCGATTACCGGCTCCGGTCAACCCGTCCTTCGGGGGCCGAAAGTGAATGACGCCTCCCACTGTCATGCCTTACAGTTCGTCCATGCCCCTGGACGTCTCGGTTGTCGTGCTCAACTTCAACGGTAAGCACTTTCTCGAAGACTGCATCTCGTCTTTGGAGCAGCAGAACTACGCCTCCGACCGGGTCGAGGTCGTCTTCGTGGACAACGGCTCCTCCGACGGCTCGGTGGCCTTCGTCAAGGAACGGTGGCCGAAGGTGCGCGTCGTCGCCCTCGACAATAACCTGGGGTTCGCCGGAGGGATCAACGCCGGCGTCAAGGCGGCAAAGGGTGAATACGTCGCCCTCATCAACAATGATGCCAGAGCGCACCCCGACTGGCTGACCAGGGGCATTGCCGGCTTCCGCTCCATGGACGTCGGGATGGTGGCCTCCAAGATCCTCACCCTGGACGGCAAGACCATCGACTACGCCGGCGGAGCGCTCTCCTTCTACGGCCACGGCTTCAAGGTCGGCGTCAACGAGCCGGACGAGGGGCAGTACGACCGGCCCGGCGAGACGCTGTTCGCTTCCGGTTGCGCCCTCATCATGCCGAGGAGGCTGTTCCTCGACGTGGGCGGGTTCGACGACGAGTACTTCGCCTTCTTCGAGGACGTCGACCTCGGCTGGCGGCTGTGGGCCCTCGGTTACCGGGTGATGTACGAGCCGTCGTCGGTCGTCTACCACCGCCACCACGGCACTGCCGATGCGCTGGGCCACGAGCGGGAGCGGTTTTTGCTGGAGCGCAACGCTTTGATGACGATCCTGAAGAACTACCAGTGGGCGACGCTCGACAAGCTTCTGGGGCCGGCCGTGATGTTGACGCTGGAGCGCGGCCTGGCCTACACCGAGATCGACCGGGAGAAGTACGACCTGGGCAGGAAGACCTCCGGCGAGCAGCTGGGCGACGAGACTGTGACCCCGCTCACCATGTCGCACCTGCTGGCCGTTTCCGAGGTGGTCCGGAACCTGCCGGCGATCATGGAGAAGCGGAAGCAGGTCCAGGAGCGCCGGGTCCGGACGGACTCCGAGATCCTCTCGCTGTTCCTCCAGCCGCTGACACCCAACGTGGACCTCCCGGCGTTCAGATCCGCGTTCAGTGACGTGACCCGGGAGATGAAGCTGGAGAAGGTGATCTCCGGCCGCACCAAGGTGCTAGTGATCACCGGAGACACGGTCTCCTCCAAGATGGCCGGACCGGCGATCCGGGCGTGGGAGATGTCGGCTGAGCTGGCCCGCAAACACGAGGTCCGCATGCTGGTCCGCAAGATGTCCGACATCAGGCCGAAGACCTTCGTCCTCGACGTGGTGAACAAGAACACCATCCAGGACCATCTCGACTGGGCCGACGTGGTGGTGTTCCAGGGCTTCATCATGCACGAGTTCCCCGCCATCGAGACCTGCGGCAAGGTCCTGGTCGCCGACGTCTACGACCCCTTTCACCTGGAGAACCTGGAGATGTTCCGGGAGGACGAGCACGAGAAGCGCCTGAACATCGCAGGAAGCGACCTGGACGTCATCAACATGCAACTGCGCATCAGCGACTTCTTCATCTGCGCCAGCGAGAAGCAGCGGGACTTCTGGCTCGGCCAGCTGGCGGGGATCGGCCGGCTGAACCCGCACGTCTACGACCGTGATCCCACGCTCCGGAGCCTGATCGACGTTGTGCCCTTCGGCATCTCCTCCGACCCTCCCCTCCACAAGCGAAAGGTGCTGAAGGGCGTGATCCCGGGGATCGAGGAGAACGACAAGGTGATCCTTTGGGGCGGCGGCATCTACAACTGGTTCGACCCGCTCACCCTGATCCGGGCGGTGGCGCAGGTCGCCAAGGAGCATCCGGAGGTAAAGCTGTTCTTCATGGGACTGGCCCACCCCAACCCCGACGTGCCGGAGATGCGGATGGCCACTCAGGCGCGAAACCTCGCCGACGATCTGGGGCTCGACGGCAAGCACGTCTTCTTCAACAAGGGCTGGGTTCCCTACGAGGAGCGGGCCAGCTACCTGCTGGAGTCCGACATCGGCGTTTCCTGTCACCTGGAGCACATCGAGACGACCTACTCCTACCGCACCCGGGTGCTGGACTACTTCTGGGCGGAGCTTCCGGTGATCGTGACGCGGGGCGATGCGCTCAGCCAGCTGGTGGAGGAGAGGGGGCTCGGCCTGACCGTCGAGCCGGGCGACGTGGAGGGCTTCGCTTCATCGATCGTCCGTATGATCGAGGACGAGGACCTCGCCCGCGAGTCGAAGCTCAACGTCGGCAAGCTGCGGCCGGAGCTGGCGTGGGGCCAGATCATACGTCCGCTGGACCGGTTCTGCTCCGAGCCGACCCGCGCTGCGGACAACCTGGTTCGCTCTCCGATCCGCCGCATCAACCCGGTGCGCCGGCTGGCCGGCCGCATGGCCCTGGCGTGGGAGGAGGGGGGCCCGCAGCTGGTGGCCACCCGGGCGGTCGGCTACGTCTCCCGAAAGGTGCGGCCGCCCCGCTAGAGGGTTAGGAGGCGCCCTTCAGCGCCTGCTCGGCGTCCTCGGGACTCGCGACGCCGTTGTCCGCCGGAGGCGGCTCGGGTGCCGGGGTGCCCGTGTTCCGCGCGACCTGGTCCATGTACATCTGCGTGATCTCGGAGGTCTTGCCGGTCGCCTTCACGCGCCCGTTCTCGAGCCACGCCGCGGTCTCGCACAGGTCCTCGATCATTCCCATGGCGTGGGAGACCACAACGATCGTGCAGCCCGAGTGCTTCAGCTCCTGGAACTTGGCGGCGCACTTGGTCTGGAACTCGGCGTCGCCCACCGCCAGGACCTCGTCGACGAGCAGGATGTCCGGTGAGACGTTGATGGCGACGGCGAAGCCAAGCCGGACGTACATGCCCGAGGAGTAGTTCTTCACCGGCGTGTCGATGAAGCGCTCGATGCCGGAGAACGAGACGATCTCGTCGAACTTGCGGTTCAGCTCCTTCTGGCTGATGCCCAGGATCGCTCCGTTGAGGAAGATGTTCTCCCTGCCCGAGAGCTCTGGGTGGAAGCCGGCGCCCAGCTCCAGCAGGGCGGAGATGGAGCCGTTCGTTCGAATCGTCCCCTCGTCGGGCACCAGGATCTTTGCTAGGCACTTCAGCAGAGTCGACTTGCCGGAGCCGTTCTCGCCGATGAGGCCGAAGGTCGAAGCAGGAGGAATCTCCAAGGAGACGTCCTTGACGGCCCAGAACTCCTCGTATACGCCTCGCCGCCGGCGCAGCAGGGTCTGCTTGATGCTCTGGTTGCGCTCGTGGTAGATGCGGAAGCGCTTGGAGACGTGCTCGGCGACTATGGCGGGTACGCTCACAGCTCCTCCGCGAACCGGGCCTCGAGCCTGCGGAATATCGCCATGCCGGCAGCCATGGCGAGGCCCGCGGCGAGCGCCATCAGCAGGTACTCACCGCCGGACGGCACCCGGACGTCGTAGAAGATGTCCCGGTAGGCGCCGATGAAGTGCACCATGGGGTTCAGGTCGTAGATGGCCCGGATCGGCACGTCGAAGCCGAGGATCACATGCGACTCGGGCACCCGCTCGACCGGGTAGATGATTGGCGTGGCGTAGAACCACAGCAGCAGCAGGATCTGCAGCAGGTGCTCGACGTCACGGAAGTAGACGTTCAACGCCGCCAGAGCGAGGCCGATCCCCAGGACGAAGAAGAACTGCAGCGCGATCACCACTATCGCGGCCGGAAGGTAAAGGAAGACGATCCGGCCGGCCACCAGAAGTGCGAGTGACAGCACGCTGAGCTCGATCAGAAGGTGGGTGAGCCATGAGAGGACACTGGCGGCGGGCAGCACCGCCCGGCTGAAGTAGACCTTCTTGATGAGGCCCGCGTTGCCGATGACGGATGCGCTGGAACCGGTCAGCCCGGCGGCCAGGAAGTTCCATGGCAGAAGGCCGGCGATGATGAAAAAGCCGAAGTTCTGAAGGCCGCTCGGGTCGCCGACGGGGGGAGGGATCTTCAGGATCACGCCGAAGACGAAGGCGAAGATCAGCATGGTCGAGAACGGGTTGATCATCGACCAGGCCCAGCCGAGGGCCGAGCGTTTGTACTTGCTCCGGTTCTCCCGCAGCGTCAGGTTGATGAGCAGGGCGCGCGCCGCCGGCAGCCCACTCAGCCTCATTACCTTCACGCTGGATACCATACCTGCTGCCTAGCTCCCGCCTTCGAGCCGGCTCAGGGGCGGAGGAGCGCACAACGAAGCCACGTTTCACCCTCCCCGGCACGGTGTCGCTTCGGTGGATCTGCACCTCCGTCGAAGAGATCTCAGGCCGGCGCATCCCGGAGGAGCAGCCGGCACTCGGTTGGCGGGCGCCTGACCGATAGGGGACAATCAACCCAATCATGCGGCCCGACTCCCCCTCTACTGGCCTGCCCGGCAAGATCCCCCAGCGTCACTACTCAGAGGTAAAGCTGGATCCCGGCCACCGCTTCGCTGTGGCGTTCGACCCTGAGATGGACGACCCGATCACTCGCGGCTACATCACGCTGCGGGGCCACGTCCTGGACCGCAACCTCGTGGACCTGATGCTGGCCGTC
>DATAAN010000191.1:0-5269 GCA_036260105.1 Actinomycetota bacterium | reverse complement strand
CATCCCGGACAGCCGCCTGGCGGAGGCGCAGGCCTCGGGACGAGGCTATGTCAGCGGGCCCACCCCTGAGATTCTGTACCTGGCCTTCGACCCGGCGAACCCGGCAACCGACGACCCGAGGTTCCGGCAGGCGCTTTCTCTGGCCATCGACCGGCTGGTGATCATCGACGCCGCCTACGGCGACCAGCGCCAGCCGGCAACCCGCTGGCTACCGGGCGACTACGGCAGCGGGGTCGAGTCGAGCTGCTCGTCATTCGCCCGGCGAATCGCCGACCCCGTCAAGGCGAAGGAGCTCTTACGGGCGTCGGACGTGGACCCGGAGTCGCTGGAGCTGTCCCTGTTCTACGACCCGTCGGTCACGGGACGCATGGTTGCCGAAGCGTTGGAGCTGCAGGTCCGTGATGCGATCGGGGTAGAGCTGAATCCGGATCCGCTGGACGGTCAGGACGCCGTCGCCTCCTTCAGGGACCGGGGATCCGAGCCCGGACTTTGGGTCCTCTCCACCGACATCCAACTGCCGCTGGCCGACCAATTCCTCGGTGAGCTGTTCCGAACGGGAGCGGACCGCAACCTCCTGCAGTTCTCGGACCGGACCTTCGACGCCCGCATCGAGGAGGCGAGGAAGGCCACGGCGCGGGGAGACATCGAGCGGCTCTACGTACAGGCTGAAAGTGCCCTCTGCAACCAGATGCCGGCAATTCCGCTGTGGTCCTCCGTCAGTCACTGGATGGTGAACCCGGACAAGGTGCGCTTCGAGGGCGACCTCAAGCTGGACGCGCTGGGAACTCCGTTGCTTCGGCACGCGCGAGTCACCGGCTAAGCCGCGCCGGGGCCCGAAGGATTTCCTCGGTTTGGCATCCCGCCGCTGTTACAGTCCGAGCGTGTCTTGGTCGCTGCGGCGTATCGCCGCCTTGTTGCTGCCGGTAGCTCTTCTAGCGGTTGCGTGCGGCGGTTCCGGCGACGAAGGGGTGAGCCGGCTGTCGGGAGCTCGGCGGGACCCCTCAACCTTCGGATTGCCGTCCCGGAACCGGGAATGCTGGACCCGCCGAGGATGACGAGCGACGGGGCGGTCATCATCGCCAAGCAACTCTGCGACACCCTAATTGGCTTCGACCAGCGGACCGGAGCGCTCAAGCCTGCGATCGCCGAGTCCTGGGCGGTGGCGCCGGACGCCCGGAAGGTCACATTTCAGCTCCGGCCTGGAGTGCGATTCCACAACGGCCGGGAGCTGACGGCCGAGGACTACCTGTACTCGCTCTCCCGGCTGGCGGATCCCAAGACCGGCTCTACACAGCACTTCCTGTTGGACAAGGTGGCCGGCTACACGGAGATGCGTGCTTCGCGAGCCACGGCTCTTTCCGGCGTCAGGGCGGTGTCGCCTCAGGTGCTGGAGGTTAACCTCACTTCGCCGTACGCCGAGTTTCCGGCCGTCATGACCAGCATCGTCGCGGGAGTGGCGCTGCCCCGGGAGGAGGTCGAGCGCTCGGCGGCCGAGTTCGCCGCCCGGCCGGTTTGCACCGGCCCCTACAAAGCCGACTCGGCCAGCGAAGATGGCATCAACCTGGTCCGGCACGACGGTTACTACGCCCGGAACGAGTCGTTCACATCTGGAGGCCGAGGGCTGCCCGAGTCGATGGCCTTCCGTTACGTCGAGTCGGAGGTGGCAGCGTACGACCTGCTGGATGGGGGCGACGTCGACGTTAGCCCGGTCGCCCCTCGGGACCTTGCGGCCGCCCGGGGCGTCGACGGCAGGGTTACCAGCGGCACCAACGGCCATCTGACGTATCTCGGCCTGCCCGTGAAGAAGGCTCCATTCGACAACCTCGGAGTCCGGCGTGCGCTCGCCCTTGCGGTGGACCGGCGGCAGATCATCGCCGGCCTTTTGGGAAACTCCCGTGAGGCCCCGGACGGCTTCCTCCCGGCGAGCGTCGGACCGGCCGCCGCCGCAGGCAGCTGCCCTGAGGTGATGCCGGAAACTTCGCAGCGCCAGGAGGCGAAGTCGGCGCTGAACGGTGCCGGTGCGACAATCCCCGAAACCGTGAACGTCTATCTGAACTCCGGTGGAGGCCACGAGCAGTGGCTTGAGGAGGTCCTGCAGCATTGGGAGGAGACGCTCGACGTTCACGGCGCCCTCAAAGCCAATGCTTGGGAGCAGTACCTGGACCTGCTCACCAACCCGGGCGCCGACGGTCCGTTCCGCCTGGCATGGACGGTGGAGTTCCCGTCGCCGGAGGCGCTGTTCGCACCACTGTTCTCGTCGGCGAGCCTGGACAACTACACCCGCTACTCCAGCCAAGAGTTCGACGCAGCGATGAACAGGGCCAGGGCTACGGTCGACGACGCGGCACGGGCCCAGGCCTACGCGGAAGCAGGCAGGTTCATCTGCCGCGACATCCCCATCATCCCCATGTGGTTCGGTCGCAACCACTTCGGGTTCGCGCAGGGTATCGAGGGCGCCGGCGGGGCCCGTCTGGACATCTTCGGCGACCCGATACTGAGGGACCTGCGGCGGCGCTAGCCAAAGGCGAGGCGCCGACCGTCGCCTATAATCGGAAGCGAGTCGGAGTGGCGGAACTAGGTAGACGCGCTAGGTTGAGGGCCTAGTGAGCGTAAAGCTCATAGGGGTTCAAATCCCCTCTCCGACACGACTCTCTTCAAAGCGCAACTGCTCATCCCCGCTCTTCCGCACGCCTTGCGAGAGCTGAAGCGCGCGCTGAATGCCGCAAATATCCTTGAATCGGTCCGGTCCCGGAGGCTCAGGCCGGCACCGGCTGATCTCCGGTGGCGACCCGCCAAAGCCGCTCGCGGTCCAGGATCTCGACGTACCGGTAGCCCACTCGAATGAGACCATTCTGCTCGAACTCCCGCAGAGTCTGATTTACCGAGGACCGATGGACGCCCAGCATCGACGCAATGGTCGCCTGGGAGTGGCGAAAGACGTTGCCAACTCCCTCCTGCAGCAGGAAGCGCGCAACCCGCTCCGGCATGGCGCTGGTGAGCAGGGCCGTGATCCGGTTGTGATTCGTGCTCACCTGCAGCGCCAGCTTCGCCAGCCATCGCCGGGCTACCGAGGGGCTAGAGGCGAGGAGCGAGAGAAACGCGGCGCGCTCGATGAAGAGGCAGGAGCTGGGCTCGGCCGCCCTGGCTTTGAAAGACGACGGCATGTCCCTCAAGATGTAGATATCCCCGACGGCTTCGCCGGGGTGGATCATGCGGATGAGCACCCGCTGCGACCCGGCTCCAACCACGATCTCGATGGCGCCCGATTGGAGAATCCAAACCCCACGCGGGTGCTCTCGTTCCTGGAACAACACCTCGCCCCACTCCGGGTAGGTTGGCGTAAGGTGGCGCGCCAACTCGTCGAGATCCTGGCTGGAGAAGGGAGCCGCTTGAGCTTCGGCGAAGTTGGCGGCTACCCAAGCCGCATCCAGACTCGTCAAGACAACGCACCCTGTGGGGCCGTGTCACGACATGCAACGTGACGGCTGTTCTGCACGGCGCTATTCCTTTCAAGAAAGAAACTGCGCCGACCAGACTTCCCGGCTCACCGAGCCCCATTCTACCCGCTAAACGGGTCCAGCCAGCCGGCCGCTGGCAGAACCCGTTTGGTCGAACAACGATTGGACCTACAGCCGCGTCAGAGGCGGACGAGGAGGCTCTCGCGTGCTCGCGGCCGGGCCTTTATCAGAACCTCCAAGGCCAGGTTCGGGTCCGGCGCCGAGAGCCATACATGGATGATCGCTCTCAGCGCACGGGGATGGACAAACGCGACGTTGCGGAGATCGACCACGACCGGCAAGGGGGAAAAATGCATTGCGTACTGCAGGCCCTGCGAGAACTGGCGGAGGCGCCGCCGGCTAACCCGTCCCTGCACCGTGAGGAAACTGAAGCCGCGCATCCGCGTGACGGCCATCGAAAAATCGGAAGAGACGCGTGCCGGTTCTCGGCGTCCATCGGTTCTGATCCCGAGGGCAGCACCGGGTGAGTCGAGGAGACGATCGACTTGCGAGGTGAACCGCCGACCGCCGCGGCCAGCGATGTCCATGTTCTAAGCCCGCACCGTCAGGGAGCCTTGCATGCCTCCCGCCGCGGCCGCTTCGGGTAAGTCAGTGGACTGCCAGTGGCTGATCATGGCTTCGAGCTGAGTGATCTCGAGCACCCTGCGCACAATGCCTTGCCCGTTTTCGACCTTGAGGCGCCAGTGCGCCCGGTTAGCGCGCCGAGCCGCAGCGACCAGAACGCCGACGCAGCCCGCATCGATGAAGGACGCTGCCTCGAGATCTACGCACACCTCCTCGACGCCGAGGGTCTTGTCTTCCTGTCTGATAGCGCTCTCGAGGATATGGGCCGAGAAGGAGTCCAGCTCCCCTTCGACCACAAGGCGGACACATCTTCCGGTCGTCCTCCTGGTTATCTTCGCCGGCTGATGTGGGTGGCCATGCCCGGCATAGTGCGATCCAGGCACCGACTGCTTCCCGTGTGACGCCATGCGTCCCCTCCTCTGGTCACTGCACCGCAATAAAGGTAAGCCGGCTGGGCTCTCCAGCACCTGAGACTGTCGGCCTACCGACAGAGTCGCCCCCTACAAACATGCGTCGCCGCGGAGCTGGCGCTGCGGTAATCGGAAGCCATGGCGCCTCAGGCGGCAACGGACCTCGGCGCCAAGGAGACTTCGGCTGGCAGCTGGCTAGGAAGGAGGAACAGATGGAGTTGATCTGGTTCATCTTGACGCTGCTCGTAACCGGGCTCATCGCGGGTGGCCTCGCTCGCCTGATTTTGCCGGGCCGGGAGAAGCTGGGGGTACTCGGAACCTCGCTCGTCAGCGTCGCCGGCGCTTTCCTCGGAGGCTTTGTCGGGCGGTTGCTGCTGGGTTCGCTCGAATGGCGGACTTCGCTCCTTTTCGCCGTTGCCGGAGCGATCGTTCTGCTGATTCCGTTCAGCATGCGGGCGGGAAGGCCGGTCAGCCATTGACGGAAGCTGCCCGCAAAGGCCGGCCGAGCCGCACGACCGGCGGCATCACCTCTAGGGCGTCCCGTCTCCTCTGGTTTGACGGTCGGCTTCGGGATCGGCGGCCCGGGGTGGTTCGGCCGTCGGAGGCACAAATAGCATTCGGAACTTCCTAAAGGCCCGTTCCCACGATGGGTAGGGTCGCTCAACACTCATTCAAAGACGAAGGGAGCGCGCTTGTGATCGGACGCTGTACGGCCCAGCGCCGGCCCGGAGCGAGGCTGAGGACTCAATGCTTCAACACGGCTTGAAGGAAGCTGCG
>DATAAN010000190.1:0-18809 GCA_036260105.1 Actinomycetota bacterium | reverse complement strand
TCGCGGCCACCCCGGCCAACGGCGCCGAGATACATCTGTTTCGCGCCACCGGGTCGACCCTCAAGTTCGACGGATTTTCGCGGCTCTACCGGGAGGCGCGGGACGAGGAGGAGGAAGAGGAGTCCAAGCTTCCGGCCCTCCAGGCCGACCAGGCCCTCAACCTTCGGGAGCTGCGCCCGGAGCAGCACTTCACCCAGCCGCCTCCCCGCTACACCGAGGCTTCGCTGATCAAGGAGCTGGAGTCCCGGGGCATCGGCCGGCCGTCGACCTACGCGTCGATCATGTCGACGCTTCTCGACGAGAAGCGGGACTTCGTCAGGGTGGTCAACAAACGGTTCCACGCCACCGACACCGGCGAGGTGACCAACGACTTCCTGCTCCGATACTTCGGCGACCACTTCATGGACTTCGAGTTCACCTCCGACATGGAGGAGCGGCTGGACGAGATGGCCGAGGGCAAGGTCTCCTACCGGCCGGTCGTCGAGTCCTTCTACCTGCCGATGCAGGACCGCCTGAACAAGGCGGGTGAGGTGCCGAAGGAGGACGTGACGTCGGAGCTGACCGACGAGATCTGCCCCGACTGCGGCAAGCACCTGGTCATCAAGCTCGGCCGGCGGGGCAAGTTCTACGGCTGCTCCGGCTTCCCGGACTGCGCCTTCACCAAGCCGCTGCCGGGCCAGCCCGATCAGGCTCCCGAGCTGCTGGACGAGAAGTGCCCGGACTGCGGGTCTCCGCTGCAGAAGAGGCGCGGCCGCTTCGGGCCGTTCATCGGCTGCTCGACCTACCCGGATTGCAAGTACATCCATAAGGAGAAGCCCCGCAACACCGGCGTCTCGTGCCCCAAGTGCCTCGAAACGCCGTGCAAGCGTTGCAAAGATAATGAGCCCGGGCAGCTGCTGGAGCGGAAGGGCAAGAAGGGTGTGTTCTTCGGCTGCAGCCACTATCCTGCCTGCCGGCACACCCAGAACGAGGACCCTGCTCTTGCGCTCAGTGGAGGCCCTTCATCGAAACCGGTGACAGCGACGAAGTAGAGCTGGACGAGCCCGGCAGAGGCTCGATCTATCGTCAGCTGCTCAGGCAGCCTTCCTTCAAGCGGTTCTTCATCGGGCAGATCTCCTCGTCGCTGGGCGACTGGGTTGGGCTCATCGCCATCGTTGCCCTCGTCAAGCGCATCTACGACGACGAGTTCGCCATCGCCGCCGTGCTGCTGGCCCGCATCGGCCCCACTCTGCTGTTCAGCCCGATCGCCGGCGTGCTCGCCGACCGCTGGGACCGCAAGAAGACGATGGTGGCGTGCGACCTGGCTCGGGCCGGCCTCATCCTCATGCTGCCGTTCGTGGAGGCGGTCGGCCGGTTGCTTCCCATCCTCAACCCGGTGGTGCTGCTGTTCGTCGTCTCAGCGCTGCTCGAGATGCTGACCCTGGCCTGGCAGCCGGCGAAGGACGCAACGGTGCCGGACATGGTGCAAAACCCAAAGCACTTCACACACGCCTACTCCCTGCTGCTGATCGCCGCGTACGCCACCTTCCCGCTGTCCGGGGCGATCTTCGGCCTGCTGGCCAAGGTGTCGGAGTTCCTGGGAGACACCACCGGCTCGGCGGCCCTGGGCGACAATCCGGAGCTGCTCGCGTTCCTGCTGGACTCGGCCACCTTCCTGGTCAGCGCCGCTCTCACGCTCTCACTGCGCATCGCGCCCCGCCCGACCAAGATCGAGCCGCTCAACCTCAGGGCGACCCGGCAGGAGCTCGTCGACGGGCTTCGCTTCCTCTTCGCGCACGAGATGATCCGGCCGTGGGTCATCGGCGTCGGGGGCACCTTCGCCGGGATCGGCACGTTCATGTCGATGGCGCCGTTTTTCCTCAGCGACGTGCTGGGCGGAGGCTCCGGCAGCTTCGGCCTTCTGGTGGCCGCAGTTGGAACCGGTCTCGGCACCGGTTTCCTCCTCGCCGGGCCGGCGTCGCAGTACTTCCCCAAGGACATCATCTTCTCGAGCGTCGTGGTCGCCATGGGCGTCAGCATGGTGATCTTCGGAAGCGTCTCCACGCTGACCACTGCGCTGCTGTTCGCCAGCCTGTCCGGAGTCTTCGCCGGCTTCGCCTATCCCTGCGGCTACGCGCTCATCCAGGAGAAGCTGGGGCCGAACCTTCGCGGACGGGGGTCGGCGGCCATCAACTCGGTGGTGCGGCTCGCCATCGTCGGCGCCTCGGCGGTCGCTCCGGCGCTCGTGAAACTCATCGACCGCGCCTCGCCCGGCCCGGTCCGGGTCTTCGACCAGAGCATCGACATCCGGGGCATCCGGGTCGCCATGTGGATCGGAGGCATGCTGATCGTCTTCGCCGGCATCGTCACCACCAAGGCGATCGGCGCCCGTCACCAGCAGCGGCCGGCCGGCCGGGGGATGTTCCTGGTCTTCGAGGGCGGCGACGGCAGCGGGAAGACGACGCAGATGGAGCTGCTCCGCCAGCACCTGGAGGCCCGTGGGCACAAGGTCGTCGTCACCTGCGAGCCCGGCGGGACCGAGATAGGTCGAAAGATCCGGGCGCTGCTGCTCGACCCGGCGAACAAGGCGCTCTCCGACAAGGCGGAGGCCCTGCTGTACGCCGCCGACCGGGCGCAACACGTCGACGAGCTGATCCGGCCGGCCTTGCACGACGGGGCGATTGTCATATGCGACCGGTACATTGACTCGTCGATCGCTTACCAGGGGCTGGTAAGGGGGTTGGGTGCGGACCAGATCCGGGCCATCAGCCGCTGGGGAACCGGCGGGCTGTTCCCCGACATGGTGTTCCTGCTTGACTACGAGGCGTCGCTTGGGCTGGAGCGGGCAGGCGGGGACCCGGACCGGATCGAGATGGAGGGCGTGGAGTTCCACCGGCGGGTACGGGAGGCGTATCGCCTGCTCGCTGAGCGTCACGCCAACCGGTTCCAGATCATCGACGGCAGCAAGTCTCCGCAGGAGGTGGCGGCCGTTGTGCGCAGGAAGGTGGAGTTGATGCTGGCAATCCGTGAAGAGCAGAACCCCAGGATCGGAGCCCAGGCTGAAGCCAACCTCACCTCCTAGCGAGGGCTCCGTCGCCGTTCGGGACGGCACCGTCTGGGATCAGTTCCTGGGGCACCCGCGAGTGGCGGCGGTGCTTAAGGGAGCGGCCGCCCACCCCACCGGCACCTATCTGTTCGTCGGCGCACCCGGGGTGGGTAAACGCAACGCCGCCCGGGTCTTCTCGGCTGCGCTGGTCTGCCCGGAGGCGTGCGGCGAGTGCAACACCTGCCGCCGGGTGCTGGGCGGCCTCCACCCGGACGTGACGATCCTTCAGCCGGAGGGCTACACCTTTCCGGTCGAGGTGCTACGGGCCACTGCTCAGGCGGCGGCCCAGACGCCGATCGAGGCGGAGCACCGGGTCTTCATCATCCAGGAGTCGGACCGCATCCCCGAGCGGTCGCAGAACGCGCTGCTGAAAGCCCTCGAGGAGCCGAACCGAACTGTCGTGTGGATACTGCTGGCCAGCGCGGTCCAGCCGTTCCTTCCGACTATCCTCTCCCGCTGCCAGGTCGTCGACTTCCCGCCCATCGCCGAGGAGTCCATGCTGGCGCTGATCCGGTCGCAGTTCGGCCTGGCGGATGCGGAGGCGGAGCGCCTGGTGCGGATCTCCCGGGGGGATCTGAACGCGGCCGCCCGTCTTGCCGAGGATCCGGATGCCCCGGAGCTCCGGTCGGCCGCCCTGCGGCTGGCCGCCAACACCCGCATGTCGGTCGGCGAGGCCTTGGCAGCAGCCGACGAGGTGAAGGGTTTTGCCACCGCGGCCCGGGAGCGGATGGAGAGGCAACAGGCGGAGGAGCTGGCCCGCCTGGAGGAGGTAAGCGCCCGGGAGGGCCAGTCGGCGTGGCGAAAGAGGCTTATGGATCGGAACAAGCGGACGCTCAGGCGAGTCGAGACCGAGATACTGATCGACTTCCTGTCCTGGCTCGGCTCGGCGTTCCGGGACCTTGCTGCGGCATCGGCCGGCGCCGGTCCGGAGGCGCTGATTGCCTACGACTTCGCCGGCTTGCTTGCCGAGGCGGCCGGCGACCGTCCGACGAAGTTTTGGATCGACCGGGTGGAGGACTGCCTGGAGGCTCAACTCGCCCTGCGCAACAACGCGAGCCCGCCGCTGGTCATCGAGTCGGTCCTGCTCCGGCTGGTGTGACGCTTAGGCCATACCGGCCGCAGAGTCAGTAGACTGAATAGTCGGTCCGGCGATCCGTCGCCGCCCGCCCTTCGCCGGGGTAGCTCAGACGGCAGAGCAACGCACTCGTAATGCGTAGGTCCGGGGTTCGATTCCCCGCTCCGGCTCCGATATCGCCCGCTCCTCACAATAAACCGGGCCCTCCTTCCGGTGGTTACAAAAAACCTTGCCTGGGGAATACAGACGGGCCAATCCGCGTTTCCAGCCATATCGAATACGTTTCGCAACTCCACATTCCGGAGAGTTCCAAGAGGAGGTAACCGTGGCATCTTCGACAGCGATCAGGGGGGCCCACGTGGTGGGGCTTCCCAAGAGGTCCCGCCGTTACGCAGAGGATCGCCTGTGCGCCCACGAGGGCTGCATCACCAAGCTTTCCATGTACAACCGTCGCGACACCTGCTTCATCCACGCCGACACCAAGATCCCGAGGCTGCGCGGCAAGAAGGTCAGCTAGCAGCACGCTTGGCGAGTACCGGCTCCATTCGGTTGTCGAGCAGCGCTTCTCCGGCAGCTCCAACCGGCTCCACCATGCAGCACCTACAAGCTAATTTCCGAAGCATCCCTCGCTCAGGCGCGCTGTTAAGCTTGGGTGGTGCCGGAACCTTTGAAGGCCACCCCCTGAGCGTCTCCTGCCCGGATCCCCGAGCTCTGCGATCGGGCGCGCACCGGTGAGCCCCCTTGTAGACGAGGCGATCGCCACCCGCTTCGCCGCGATGTTCGCCCAGCCAGGATCCCTGGACGAGTCCTACCTGATGCAGGGTCTCCAGGAGGACTTCGAGGCGCTGGTGCGAGAGGCCGAGCCGCTGATCGCCGAGGAGAGCGGCTTCATCCCGGGGCAGCCGGCCATCGCCCGGGTCCTGTCCCGCAGGGACTGGGCGGCCGCCAACGTCACCTCGATGCTGGAGCTGATGTCGCCGCTCCTTACGAAGGTCGAGAAGCGCATGGACCGGTCGCCCACCGTGTTGCCCGGTACCAAGCTCGCTTATCGAGCGATGCTGGGCGCGCAGCTGGGAACGGTGCTGGGCTTCCTGTCGCAGCGGGTGCTCGGGCAGTACGACATCCTGATGGCGCACCAGAACCAGGTGTGGTTCGTCGGCACGAACATCGTCACCATGGAGCGCCGTTTCGGTTTCCTGCCCCGGGACTTCAGGCTTTGGATCGTCCTTCACGAGCTCACCCACCGAGGCCAGTTCGAGGCGAACACCTGGGTCCGGCCGCACTTCCTGACGCTGGTCAACCAGATGCTCGAGTCGATGGACATGGACGCAAAGACGCTCGCCGACCGGATGATGTCCTCGTTCAAGAACGTGGCGCAGAACGGCGACGCCGCCGCTCCGCTCGTCTTCCGGGTGCTGAACCAGGATCAGCTCAAGGTCTTCAACACCCTGCAGGCCTTCATGTCGGTCATCGAGGGCCACGGCAACTTCGTGATGGACAGGATCGCCGAGGGCCGCATTCCGAGCCAGCCCCGAATGAGCAAGGCGCTACGGGGCGGCGGCAACATCGGCAGCCCGCTGGCGCGCCTCATGGCCAAGGTGCTCGGCTTCGAGCTCAAGAAGGCGCAGTACGAGCAGGGGCAGCTGTTCTTCGACGCGGTATACGCCCGGGCGGGATCCCCGGGGGTCAGGGCGGTCTTCGAGTCGGTCGAGTCCCTTCCCACGCTGGAGGAAGTCCGGGCTCCCGAGAAGTGGCTGAGCCGGGTAGCTTCGTGACGCCCGCTTCCACGGTGGCCGCAACCATCGGTCGGGAGCAGATGATCCCAGGCGGCGAAAGGGTCCTGGCGGCCTTCAGCGGCGGGGCCGACTCCACTGCGCTCGTGCTGCTGCTTCACAAGCTCGGCTGCGACCTGGTCCTGGGCCACGTCGACCACGGCATGCGCCCCGACTCGGGATATGACGCCGGGCACTGCGCCGAGGTGGCCGGCCGGTTGGGATTGCCGTTCCTCTCCCGCCGTGTCTCGGTGAACCCGCCAACGCAGGCGCAGGCGCGCCTCATGCGCTACCAGGCGCTGGAGGAGATGGCGGCCCAGGCGGGCGCCAGCCGGATCGCCACAGGCCACACGCTTGACGACCAGGCGGAGACGGTACGGATGAGGCTGGACCGCGGCGGATTCGGGCTGGGCATCCCGCCGGTTCGCGGACGCATCGTGAGGCCGCTGCTGGATCTTCGGAGGGCGGACACCGAGCAGGTGTGCCGCGAGGCGGGGATCCGGTTCGTACACGACCCCTCCAACGAGAACCCGCACTACCGGCGGGTGGCGGTGAGGCGGGAGCTTGCCTCGGCGACCCAGGAGGATGTCCAAAGGCTCGCCGAGCTGGCGGACCGGACGAGACTGCAGGCCGCGGAGACGGCGGTCGCCGTCCAGCAGCTTTGGGAGCGCTCGGTCCGCCGATCCGGCGACCAGATGGTCATCGAGCGGTCCGCTCTGCGACCAGCCGCGGCTCCAGTGGCGTCCCAGCTGGTTCGCAGGGCCGCCGGCGAGCTGGGCGTGGAGCTCACCTCGGCGGCGGTGTCGGACATCCTCCGGAAGGTGGTCCCCGTGACGGGGGCCCGGCTGGATCTGCCGGCCGGCGTCGCCGTCTGGTCGGAAAGGTCGCGCGTGGTGTTCGGGCGTTACCTGGTGGATAGGGTTCTTCCTGAAATGCAGATCTTCGTCCCCGGAACCACGCGCCTGCCGGCCTGGGAGCTCTCGCTGTCGGCGGCAGAGGAGCCGCGTCCCCGGGAGGTCCGCTCCGCCGGACAGAGGTTGTCGGAGGTGGTCGATGCGTCCGAGGTGGGCTCCGTGGTAACCGTTCGGCAGTGGCGGCCCGGAGACCGCTTCCACCCGCTCGGCTCTCCCGGGACCCGTAAGCTCCAGGACTTCTTCGTCGACGCCGGCATCCCCCGCTCCGAGCGCTCCTCCGTGCCCATCGTGTCGGCCGGCGACCGCATCGTCTGGGTAGCCGGGCACCGCCTGGACGACCGGTTCAAGGTCACGGCCTTCACCTCCCGGGTGCTGCGGCTGACGCTGGAGCCCGCGGCATGAAGGGCGTAGGAGACGTCCTGATCTCGGAGGCGCGCATCCAGGAGCGCATCAAGGAGATCGCGGACCAGATCATGGAGGACTACGAGGGCAAGGATTTGGTGCTGGTCGGTGTGCTGAAAGGGGCGTTCATGCTCATGAGCGACCTTGCCCGGCAGATCCGGCTGCCGCTGGAGTTCGACTTCATGGCGGTCTCGAGCTACGGCTCGGCCACCAAGACTTCCGGGGTCGTCCGCATCCTCAAGGACCTGGACTACGAGATCACCGACCGCCACGTCCTTTTAGTGGAGGACATCATCGACTCGGGGCTCACTCTGAACTACCTGCTCAAGTACCTGAACGGCCGGAAGCCGGCCAGCCTCGAGGTGTGCGCGCTGCTTCGCAAGTCCGGCATCCAGCAGGTCGACCTGGATGTTCGCTACGAGGGTTTCGAAATCCCGGCGCAGTTCGTTATCGGGTACGGGTTGGACCACCAGCAGCTGTACCGGAACCTGCCCTTTATCGCCTATTTGGACACCGAGCAGCACTCCTGAGGCGCCGTTTCGGCGGCCATCTTCGGGGGAGTGAAGAATGGACACCGTGCTAACCTGGGATGACCATGAACAAGATCTTTAAGAACCCGATTTTCTACTTGCTGCTCGGCATCGCCGCCATCTGGGCGGTGGCCGGAATCCTCAACAGCGGCAGCCGCGCCCAGAAGCTCAGCACCAGCGAGTTCGAGCGCAAGCTCAAGGCCGGCGACGTCACCGAGGTGGAGGTCTTCCGCAACAGCGGCCGCATCGAAGGCACGCTGAGCGACGGCTCAAAGTTCAGCTCCACCTACCTCAGCCCGGAGGACGTGTCGCAGCTGCTGCGGGAGCAGCCAGGCGTCAAGGTCGTCGCCAACCCGGAGAACCCGAACCTGTGGGGTTCCCTGCTGACCAGCATCCTTCCGTTCATCTTCATCCTCGGCATTTTCTTCTTCCTCATGCAGCAGATGCAGGGCGGCGGCAACCGGGTCATGTCCTTCGGCAAGTCGAAGGCCAAGCTGGTTGCCAAGGACCAGCCCAAGATCACCTTCGCCGACGTCGCGGGCGTGGACGAGGCGATCGAGGAGCTGGAGGAGATCAAGGAGTTCCTTGCCAACCCCGCCAAGTTCCAGAACATGGGCGCCAAGATCCCCAAGGGTGTGTTGCTGTTCGGCCCTCCGGGAACCGGCAAGACCCTGCTCGCCCGAGCGGTCGCCGGTGAAGCGGGCGTCCCCTTCTTCTCCATCTCCGGCTCCGACTTCGTCGAGATGTTCGTCGGTGTCGGCGCCGCCCGGGTCCGTGACCTGTTCGAGCAGGCCAAGGCGTCCGCTCCGGCCATCATCTTCGTCGACGAGATCGACGCCGTGGGCCGCCATCGCGGCGCCGGCCTCGGAGGTGGCCACGACGAGCGGGAGCAGACTCTGAACCAGCTTCTCGTCGAGATGGACGGCTTCGACGTGCGTACCGGCGTCATCCTGATGGCGGCGACCAACCGGCCCGACATCCTGGACCCGGCCCTGCTGCGTCCTGGCCGGTTCGACCGCCAGGTGACCGTCGACCGCGCCGACCTCAAAGGCCGCGAGCAGATCCTGAAGGTGCACGCAAGGGGCAAGCCGCTCGGCAAGGACGTCGACCTCGGCGTGATCGCCCGCCGCACCCCCGGCTTCACCGGCGCCGACCTGGCCAACGTCATCAACGAGTCCGCCCTTCTGGCCGCCCGGCGTGCCAAGAAGGAGATCACCATGGACGAAGTCGAGGAGGCCATCGACCGGGTGATCGCCGGCCCGCAGCGCAAGAGCCGCCTGATCGGCGAGCGTGAGAAGCAGATCATCGCCTACCACGAGGCCGGCCACGCCCTCGTCAGCTGGGCGCTGCCCAACGCCGACCCGGTGCACAAGGTTTCGATCATCAGTCGCGGCCGGGCTCTCGGCTACACGCTGAACCTGCCGCTCGAGGACCGCTTCCTGGAGTCCCGCTCCGCTCTCATCGACCAGCTCGCCATGCTGCTCGGCGGCCGGGTGGCAGAGGAGATCATCTTCCAGGACCCGACGACCGGCGCCAGCAACGACCTGGAGCGGGTGGCGAAGATTGCCCGAAAGATGGTCTGCGAGTACGGAATGAGCGAGCGCCTCGGCCCCATGGCATTCGGGGAGAAGGTCGACCAGCCGTTCCTCGGCCGGGACATGGGCCACAACGCCGACTACTCGGAGGCAGTCGCCGCGGAGATCGACGAGGAGATTCGCCGCCTGGTCGACGAGGCGCACGAGGAGGCGTGGGAGATCTGTTCCACCTACCGCACTCAGCTGGATGCGATGGTGGCAATGCTCATCGAGAAGGAGACGATCGAGAAGACCGACGTCGAGCTCCTCTTCGCCGACGTGCCCAAGCGTGCCGCTCGCGGCGAGATCCCCCGGCGCCTGCTGGAGAACCAGAAGGCGGCGGCTGCGGCCATCGAGGCGGACGCCGAGAAGGACAAGATCACCACCCACACCCCGGCTCCGGCGAAGCCCTCCCTGCGCCGGCCTGGCGCCGAGCCCACCCCGGCCTAGAGCGCACCGCCTTCGGGCGGCCGGAATCTTAATGCCGGTGTGGGAGTGCTGCGACAAACGCCTGTCGCTGGAGCGCGTCCTTGTCATGGGAGTCTTGAACGTGACCCCGGACTCCTTCTCCGACGGAGGCTTGTTTCTCGACAAAGGCGCCGCAGTCGGCCAGGCCGAGCGGATGTTGGAGGAGGGCGCCGACATCATCGACGTCGGAGGTGAGTCGACCCGGCCGGGCGCCGCCGAAGTGCCCGCCGCCGACGAGCTGCAACGGGTCATTCCGGTTGTCGAGGCGATCGTTGCGGCGACCGGTGCGACCGTATCCATCGACACCACCAAGGCCGGGGTGGCTCGGGCGGCCCTCGAGGCAGGCGCGGTGATCGTCAACGACGTAACCGCGATGCGGGGCGACCCAATGATGTGCGACCTGGTGGCCGAGACGAGCGCCGGCGTGGTGCTGATGCACATGCTGGGGGACCCGAGGACCATGCAGTCGAATCCGACCTACGAGAACGTGATCACCGAGGTGCGCGACTCGCTCGTCTCCTGGGCGGCCGATGCTCTGGCGGCCGGAGTGCCCGACGCTGCCATCGTGCTCGACCCGGGGATCGGTTTCGGCAAGACGCGGGAGCACAACCTGCAGCTTCTCAAGGGCATCCCGGCGCTGTGCGAACCCGGTTTCCCGATCCTGATCGGCACCTCCCGCAAGTCGTTCATCGGCACAACGCTCGACCTGCCGGTGACCGAGCGCTTGGAGGGCACGGCCGCCACGGTCGCATGGTCGGTGGCCAGCGGCGCCTCGGTGGTGCGGGTGCACGACGTCAAGCAGATGGTCCGCGTGGTGCGCATGACCGAGGCCATCGCGAACGCCTAAGGCCGGTTAGCCTCGGGCGGTAAGCGACTCTGCGACCCTGACGAGTTCCTCACGGCTGAGGTGGCCGGTCCAGCCGCACGAGGGTCGGCCGCGCCGGAAACTCGAAGGGTAAAGCGCTCGGGCGCTAGGGGCTCGTCTACCTTAAGGTCGTGGAACCCGCGCCCTACTGAGGAGCCAAAAAGGTATGCCTGCCGCCCCAAAAGGCATATCCGTCCAAACAGCCTCGGTTTCCGTAGACTTCGCTCCATCAACGATCTCAGTTCCTGCCGGCGCGCCGGCGGGCGACCACCGAAGGGAGACGCTTGGCCGACAAGATCGTCATCAAAGGTCTGAGGGTGCAGGGCCGGCACGGTGTCACGCCGGAGGAGCGAGAGGGAGACCAGGAGTTCCTCGTCGACCTGGAGTGCGAGCTGGACCTGGCCGCCGCCGGGCGGGCGGACCGGCTGGAGCACACCATCGACTACAGAGAGCTCATCGACGACATCCGGCAAGTCGTCAGCCGGGAGAGCTACAACCTGCTGGAAGCTCTTGCCGAGCGGCTGGCCCAGACGATTCTCCGGCGGCCCTTCGTGGATCGGGTGACGATCGGCGTCTCCAAGTCGGTCCTGAGCTCGGCGCAGCTCGACGCAGTCGGCATCCGGATCGAGCGGGGCACAGTCCACGCCGGCCTCCAGGACGAGGAGCTGTCCCCCCGCTAATCGCCTGGCTGGAGCAGCGGGGCGACCCTGTCGACCCGGTTCGTCCAAATGACACCCGAAAAGCCCCTTGGCAGGCGGGCTATGTCGTCGGCGGTATCGAAGCCTTCGGAGAATCCGCCGGCGCCGGCCACGACGACCACGCGGGTGTTCCGCTTATCCATCCTGTCTACGAACCTGTGCGGCCACCCCCAGAGCCACCTGCCGACGCCTTCCGGGACGTGAAGCTGGACCCCCTCGCAGCCGGACGGCACGTGTCCGCTCCAGCCGAGGGCGACGTACCAGCCGAGGCAGCGTTTCATGATGGCTCGCGACATGACCCGCACCGCAGGCGCCCGGCGCTGCACCTCGGCAATCGCCCGGTCCCCTCCGTAAACGGCGATGGACCTTAGCCGGTTACCCGGCAGCCTCCTCAGCCGGTCGCCCACCGCCCGGCCTTCGGCCGGATCGTCGTTCTTCGGGTTCAGCAGCAGCTGCCGGTCCGGGAATGCCTCGAGCACCTGCTCCAGGCTCGGCAACAGACCGGTTCCCTTGCCTCGAAATGGGAACGTGCGCCCGCCGTCGGTCGTGTACCCGAAGCCCACGTCCAGCGTTTGAAGCTCTGCGAGAGTGTGATCGGCGACCCGCCCCCTTCCGTCGGTGCGGCACTCCAGGGTCGAGTCGTGGAACACTGCCAGCCGGCCGTCGGCGGTGAGTTGTACATCCAGTTCCACGATGTCGGCTCCGGCTTGGAACGCAGCTTGCATGGAGGGCAGCGTGTTCTCCAGGTAGGGGTGCTCCGGCGGATGGATCCGCTCGGCCGTACAGGTGTCGTTGCCGACACCGCGCAGATCGAACGTCTGCCCGAGTCCGCGGTGTGCGAGTACCATCGGCGAACCCTCGGCGGTTGTGAACCGCGACGTGTTGTTCGCCCAGATTGCCGCCGTCACGACGACCATCACCACCAACGTTCGTCGAAGCCGCCGTCTGGAACCGTCCTGCGCCACCTCACCTCCGGCCCGCCAGCCTATCGGCTGCTCGGTCGCTTCTTACGTTTTGGCGGTAGCCTGAGCGCTCCGCCAGAGGGAAGGAGGGAACTTGGCCGTTACGGCCTTTGTTGGGTTGGGGTCGAACGTCGGCGACCGTTTGAAGCACCTGAAGTCTGCTGTGGAGGCGCTCAGGGCCAGGGGCCTGGAGGTGAGGGCAGCATCCTCCGTTTACGAGACGGACCCGGTGGGTCCGCCCCAGCCCGACTACCTGAATGCCGCCGTCGCCGTCCGTACCGACCTTGATCCGGTGGACTTCGTCGCCGCCCTGAAGGATGTCGAGGCCGAGATCGGCAGGCAGCAGACCGAGAGGTGGGGCCCCCGGGTGATAGACCTCGACCTGCTCCTCTACGGCGACCGGATTGTGGCCGAGCCCCCCATCACCGTGCCGCACCCCGAGCTCACCAACCGGGCGTTCGCGCTGGTTCCGGTCCTGGAGATCGACGAGGACGTCGAGCTTCCCTCCGGCGAGCCGCTGAGCGCCTTCTGCGAGAAGAATCCCGCGGGTGTCCGCCTTTTTGCGCCGGCGAGCGCCCTCTTGGAAGGCTGAAAGCCCCGGCTCCCATGCAGGTCGTCTCCACCATCGCCGAGCTCAGGACCGCGGTCGCCGGCGCCCGGCGTCGGGGAAGCAGCATCCACTTCGTCCCGACGATGGGTGCCCTCCACGAAGGGCACCTGTCACTGATGCGGGCAGCCCGGGACAAAGGGGACTTCCTGGCGGTTTCGATTTTCGTCAACCCGCTCCAGTTCGGGCCGGCCGAGGACTTCGATACCTATCCCCGGGACCTGCGGGGCGACCTCGTGAAGGCGGAGGCCGGGGGCGCCGACCTGGTGTTCGCGCCAGCGGTGTCCGAGATGTATCCGCGAGGTGAGATGCAGACCCGGATCGACGTGGGCCGCTTGGGGGAGGTCCTCGAGGGGGCATTCCGGCCCGGCCACTTCGCCGGGGTCGCAACCGTCTGCGCCAAGCTGTTCAACCTCGTGGCGGCCGACCGTGTCTACCTGGGCCGCAAGGACGCCCAGCAGGTGGCCGTCCTCCAGCAGATGGTGCGAGACCTGGAGATGGCGGTGGAGATAGTGCCGTGCCCGACGGTACGGGAGCCGGACGGTCTGGCCATGTCGAGCCGAAATCAGCGCCTCGATCCCGAGGGCCGTCGGGCGGCCCCGGCCATCTACCGGGCTCTGCAGGCGGCCGAGGCGGCCGCCGCCACCGGGCCGGTCTCCGCCGAGGAAGTGGCCCGGGCCGCCCGGCGGGTTCTCGCCGAGCAGCCGGCCGTACGGTTGCAGTATCTTGAGGTCGTCGACCCGGACACCTTCGAGCCCGTGGAATCCGTCTCCCAGCCGGCGCTCGTCGTCGTGGCGGCCCACGCCGGGCCCGTCCGCCTGATCGACAACGTGATCGTCGGGACCGTCTGAGCGGCCTGAACGGAGGAACGATGAGACGCACCATGATGCACGGGAAGATTCACCGTGCGGTTGTCACCGACGCCAACGTGGACTACGTGGGGAGCATCACGCTCGACCCCGATCTGATGGACGGCGCCGGGATACTGGAGTACGAGCAGGTGCACGTTGTGGACGTGGACAACGGCGCCCGCTTCGTCACCTACGCGATCACGGGTCGGCGCGGCTCCCGGGAGGTTGTCGTTAACGGCGCTGCCGCTCACCTCGTCACTGTCGGCGACCGCGTGATCGTGCTGGCCTACGCCGAGATGGAGGATGAAGAGGCGCGGCGCTTCACTCCGAGCATCGTGCACCTCGACGGCGTGGGCAGCCCCTGAGCTCGTGCTGCTCGCCGTCGACGTAGGCAACACCCAGACCCATATCGGCGTCTTCGACGGCGAGGACATCGTCGCCCAGTGGCGCACCCACACGGACCGGACCCGGACCGCCGACGAGCTTGCTCTCACCTTCCGGCAGTTCCTGTCCCTGCACCAGCTGAGCTTTGACCCCCAGATCACCGGTGTGGTGGTGTCGAGTGTCGTCCCCCCGCTTACTGCCGCCATTCGGGAGATGGTCGAGCGCTACTTCAGCTTCACGCCGATCGTGGTGGAGCCGGGCACCCGGACCGGCATGCCTATCCACATCGAGAACCCCGGAGAGCTGGGGGCGGATCGAATCTGCAACGCCGTTGCCGGCTACGCCCTGACCGGCGGTCCGCTGATCGTCCTCGACTTCGGCACGGCGACCACCTTCGACGTGATCAGCCAGCGTGGCGAGTATCTGGGCGGCGCGATCGCCCCGGGGGTGCAGGTGTCGGCAGATGCGCTGGCCCAGGCCGCCGCCCGGCTGCCCCGCGTCGAGCTGGTGGCGCCCCGGTCGGTTATCGGCAAGTCCACCATCGAGTGCGTGCGAGCGGGGATCCTGCTGGGCTCCGCCGCCATGGTCGACGGCATGGTGGACCGGATCCGTGCCGAGATGAAGGGTGAGCCGCAGGTCGTCGCAACCGGCGGCCTGGCCCCACTGGTGCTCGAGCACTGCACCACCAAGGCGCGATTCGAGCCGACCCTCACCCTCACCGGTTTGCGTATCCTTTACGAACGCAATGTCTGAGGCCCCCGGAATCACCCCTTCCGACGATCGCGCCGACTCCGTCCAGGTGGACGCCCGCGCCGCCGACGTGCTGGAAGCCCGGCGAGCGAAGCTCCAGGCCCTGCTCGACTCCGGCGAGGATCCGTTCAAGGTCATGTTCGAGCGGTCGCACAAGATCGGGGACATCGCCCCTCTCGTTCCGGAGTTGCAGCCGGGCGGCGAGAGCGACCTCAACGTGCGGGTCGGGGGCCGGCTTCTGGCTTTCCGCCGCCAGGGCAAGCTGGTCTTCGCCGACCTCGCCGACGACTCCGGCCGTATTCAGCTTCTGGCTCAGGCGAACCGGCTGGGGGAGCGCTTCGCCCGGCTGGAGGACCTCGACATCGGCGATTGGGTGGGCGCATGGGGGCCGGTCATCCGCACCAGGCGGGGTGAGCTGTCGGTCGCAATCGAAGGCTTCGAGATCCTCACCAAAGGCCTGCGACCCCTGCCCGAGAAGTGGCACGGCCTGAAGGACGTCGAAGGCCGCTACCGCCAGCGCTACCTCGACCTGATCGCCAACCCGGAATCGCGCGCCGTCATGCAGGTACGCTCCAAAGCCGTCTCCTTTATCCGCTCCTGGCTGGAGGAGCGCGGCTTCATCGAGGTGGAGACGCCGATGCTCCAACCGATCCACGGCGGCGCCCTCGCCAAGCCGTTCAGTACCTACCACGAGGCGCTCAACATGCAGCTCTACCTCCGTGTGGCGCCCGAGCTGTATTTGAAGAGGCTGGTGGTCGGGGGAGTCGAGCGGGTTTTCGAGATCAACCGCAACTTTCGCAACGAGGGAGTGAGCGTACGCCACAACCCCGAGTTCACCATGCTGGAGGCGTACCAAGCGTTCGCTGACTACAACGACATGGCGGAGCTGCTGGAGGGCATGGTCTCCGAGACCGCCAAGGCGACCACCGGATCGACGAAGGTTCCCTACCAGGGTGAGACCCTGGATCTGGCGCCCCCCTTCCGCCGGGCCCGGCTCATCGACCTGGTCAGGGAGGCGGGAGTTGACGTCGACGCGGACCTGGCTGCGGAGTGCGAGCGTGTCGGCGTGAAGGTCGACCCCAAGTGGCCCTGGGGCAAGCTGCTGCTCGAGCTCTACGAGAAGAAGGTCGAGCGGAACCTGCTGCAACCGACCTTCGTGCTGGACTACCCCAAGGAGGTGTCGCCCCTGGCGCGCACCCACCGCAGCGACCCCCGGTTCACCGAGCACCTGGACCTGGTGATGGCCGGCATGGAGGTGGGCGTCGCCTACTCGGAACTCACCGACCCGCTGGACCAGCGCCGCCGGTTCGAGGCCCAGGCCGACGAGCAGGACGACGAAGCGCACGAGGTCGACGAGGACTTCCTGAAGGCTTTGGAGTACGGCATGCCGCCGACCGGCGGCTTGGGCTTCGGCATCGACCGGTTCGTCATGGTCCTGACCGACCAGGCGTCGATCCGCGAGGTGATCCTGTTCCCGGCCCTGCGCCCGGAGGAGGGCGCCGCCAAGGCGCCCAATAAGAAGGAGGGGAACTCTGCCCCTTTAGCTGAGCTGAAGGAGGCGATCCAAGCGGTCATTCCGGAGTTCGCCGCGGCAGTAGTCGCCGCCATGCCGGAGATCGGCGGCTCAGCCGGCCGCCGGGCAGCGGACTCGGCGGCGCGGCGGGCGGCGGAGACGCCATCGCCGAAGGCCGCTTCGGTCGCCGGTCCCCGGGATCCGGGGGAGATACCCGAACTGCTGGTGGTCGGGACGGGCAAAGTGGCTTCGTCCCTGGCCTGCCTCGCCGAGCGCTCCGGCTTTCACGTTCGGGTCGCCGCCGGACCGGATGCCTACAGCGTGGGCGAGTTCGACGGAGCCGACGAGGTCATCGTCACCCCCGAGCCGCAGGACGTGGAGGCGCTCCGGCCAGGAGCCGACACCTACGTTGCCATCTGCAGCGAGGTGAACGAGTTCGCCGAGGAGGTGCTGCTGACGCTCATGCCGACGCAGGTTCCCTACCTGGGCGTGATGCTGAAGAAAGGAAAGGCAGCGGCCCTGTTCCGCAAGATCGGCAAGATGGGTTTCGACGAGGCGCAGATCTCGCGGGTTCACATGCCCATCGGCCTGGCGCTCAAGTCCCAGACGCCGGAGGAGATTGCGATCAGCGTCCTGGCCGAGATCGTCGGCCACCGGCGAGGCGCCCGGGAGACCGCGGTAACCAGCTCCTAGCCCCGGAACCTACGGTCCCCTGCGCACCCGGCGGAGACAGACCCACCACAGCAGCAGATAAACGGGGAAGCCGACCAGGAACGGCAGAAGAGCCGGGCGCCAGAAGGCGGCCACCGCGAAGTCGATGGCGAAGAGCCAGAAAAGGCTCAGGAACCGCCGGTTCACCCGTCGCTCGGCGGCGACGCCGGACGGCGGTTGAGGGCGCGAGGAGTTCATCGACCTCATTGTGACCGCAGGGTTGAACACCTGCCGCTCCGGGAATCAAAAGGAGCCGCATCACGTTATTTCTACAGGACCGCTTACCATTGACCTACGTCAGAGGATTCCAGCACGCCGCAGCGAGCAAGCCGAAAACAGGCTCGAGACCAGCGCTAGCCGGCCGACAACCACCCTGAGCCAAGTCAAAGAGCAGTTTGGGCTGGGGTATTTAGAGAGATACCTGCGGTCTATAATCAGAAACGGAACCGACTTTTTGCCAGATGGTTCCGGGGATGGAGTGATTGCCCATGTTTGAACGATTTACCGACCGGGCCAGACGCGTCGTCGTCCTGGCTCAGGAGGAAGCCAGGCTCCTAAACCACAACTACATTGGCACCGAGCACATCCTGCTGGGCCTCATCTCCGAAGGTGAAGGCGTAGCTGCTAAGGCCCTCGAGTCTCTTGGGGTGTCGCTCGACTCCGTTCGTTCTCAGGTCGAGGAGATCATCGGAACCGGATCCTCTTCCCCGCAGGGGCACATTCCCTTCACGCCCCGAGCCAAGAAGGTTCTCGAGCTCTCGCTCCGGGAAGCCCTGCAGCTGGGGCACAACTACATCGGCACCGAGCACATCCTGCTCGGCCTCATCCGTGAGGGCGAGGGTGTCGCGGCGCAGGTCCTGCAGAAGCTGGGCGCCGACCTGGGGCGGGTTCGCCAGCAGGTCATCCAGCTGCTGAGCGGCTTCGGCCCGTCACAGGAGAAGGGTTCTCCGGCCACCGGTGGCGAAGGCGCCACCAGCCCGGGTGGATCCCCGATTCTCGACCAGTTCGGCCGTAACCTGACCGCTCTGGCCGCAGGCAACAAGCTCGACCCGACCATCGGCCGGGACAAGGAGATCGAGCGTGTCATGCAGGTCCTGTCCCGCCGGACCAAGAACAACCCCGTTCTGATCGGCGAGCCGGGCGTCGGCAAGACGGCGATCGTTGAGGGCCTGGCCACCAAGATCGTGGCCAACGAGGTCCCGCAGACGCTCAAGAACAAGCAGATCTACACCCTGGACCTGGGTGCACTGGTCGCAGGGTCCCGGTACCGTGGTGACTTCGAGGAGCGCCTGAAGAAGGTCCTCAAGGAGATTCGCACCCGAGGCGACATCGTCCTGTTCATCGACGAGCTGCACACCCTGGTGGGTGCCGGCGCCGCCGAGGGCGCAATCGACGCAGCCTCCATCCTCAAGCCGATGCTGGCCCGGGGTGAGCTGCAGACCATCGGCGCCACCACCCTGGACGAGTACCGCAAGCACCTGGAGAAGGACGCCGCCCTGGAGCGGCGGTTCCAGCCGATCGTGGTGAACGAGCCGACCGTGGCGCACACCATCGAGATCCTCAAGGGCCTGCGGGACCGCTACGAGGCGCACCACCGGATCCAGATCACCGACCAGGCGCTGGTGGCTGCGGCCAACCTCGCCGACCG
>DATAAN010000189.1:0-2659 GCA_036260105.1 Actinomycetota bacterium | reverse complement strand
GCCTCAACCCGGCACGAATGACTGCCGTGATGACCCGCTTTAGACGCTCCATCCACCATTTGCGCCATTTTCAGGTCCTCCGCGGACATCGCCATCACTCGAACTCGAGTCCCGCCCCGCCCGTGAGAGCCACGCTGTTGAATGCCTCCAGCGCCTGATGCAGGGACGGGACCGAAGCGGCGCGGTCACCGGCCCGTAGAGCGGCCACCCCGTAGAACAGCGACGACATGCCGGGCCCGGGCGGGACGCGCATCCATCCGGCCTTGGCTACGCTGTGCCCATGGCGAAAGCCGTGGCAATCCTGCTCGGATCGTTCCTGCTGGTTCTGGTCACCGTATGGGTCTTCCAGCGGCGCCTGATCTACCTGCCCTTCGCACGGCCGGTCCCTCCAGCCTCCGGCTTTCTGCCTTCAGCGCAGGAGGTGACCTTGCGCACCGATGACGGGCTCGAGCTCGGGGCCTGGTTTCTGCCCGCGGCGGATGGCGGCTCAGCCGCCGGAGTGCTGGTGGCGAACGGGAACGCCGGGGACCGCTCGTTCCGGGCGCCCCTCGCACGGGCGCTGAGCCGCGAGGGGTTCGCCGTTCTGCTGTTCGACTACCGAGGCTTCGGAGGCAATCCCGGCACGCCGACGGAGGAAGGCCTCGCCTTGGACGTGCGGGCGGCGCACGACTATCTCGTCGAGCGGGCGGAACTGCGTCCCGAGCGGCTGCTCTACTTCGGCGAGAGCCTCGGCGCCGCGGTCGTCGCGGAGCTGGCCACCGAGCATCCGCCGGCGGGGCTGGTCCTGCGATCACCCTTCGCCGACCTGGCGTCGGTCGGACGGGTGCACTACCCGTTCCTGCCGGTCGGGCTGTTGCTGAAGGACCGGTTCGACGTTGCCCTCCACGTCGCGTCGCTAGATACCCCGATCACCGTCGTCTACGGCTCGGCCGACTCGATCGTGCCGCCCTCCCAGAGCAGGGCGGTGGCCGAAGCCGCCCCGGACGCTCAGCTTGTGGAAGTGCCCGGCGCGGACCACAACGACCCGGTTCTCCTGGACTCCCCCCTTCTACTCCAGGCGGTCGTAGACACTGCCGGCCGGGCCGGCCTCATCCCGCGGTAATCGAGATCCGTCATCGGGCGGCGCGACAATCTGCCAAATGGAGCCGCATGTCTTCAGCTTCAGTCCCGGCGTCAGGCGGATGAACCCGGTTCGAGGCGTGCAGCGTGGTTGAGGGCGAGTTCCGCCGGAGGCTGCCGGCAGGGGAGGTCGAGTTCCTCCGCAGCGACCCGGTGGCGAGTCGAGTTCTTGAGGCAGTCCACGGCGACCCGAGCTTGGACATGCAGCTGCGAGGCACCTACGTCGACGTCTACTACGACAGCCTGTCCGCCTTTCAGCTCGACTTCGAAGGCAAGAGGCTGAGGCTCGGATCACCGACGGACCGCCGCCCCCGCCCCGATCCATGGGCGTCCCCCTGGGCGTCCCTTGCGGATCTTCGGCCCGAAGACATCCGCAGCGGGATCGAGTGGGTCAAGGATCAGCGCGCCGAGAAGGCCTCCGCCCTCGAGAGGTACTTCGAGTCCAACGTCGTCCGGGACAACCGGTCTGCGGACTCGCCGGTGCTCGTGCTGGACCGCCAGGTCGCCCAGCCTGGCTGGAACCTGCGCCTGGGGCTCGTCCTTTACGACGTCGCGGCCGAGCGCCTGGTGCTCGCCGGGCTCGGCTTGATGACCAACGTCGACCGCTCCGGTGAAGCCTTCGAGGAGCTGCTGAGATACCAGGCGCTCCTGGCGCACACTCCCGGAGTCGCCGCTGCCTATCCGCACGTCTACGAACAGAAGGTCCAGCTCGGGCTCCTCCAGCACGACCTGCCCCGGCTGCGGGTGGACCGTTCGCCGTTGCTGCTGTACGTATTGGGCGGCTTCGACCAGGCAACTGCGGCCACGTGGATGCGGGAGCGGATCAGAATCGCGGTCCAGCGGAAACGGCGCGAGTTCCGGACGCTCCAGGTTCACCTCCAGACCGTCCCTGGTTTCCGGGAGCCGGGTGCCTCCAGGCTGAAGCCGGTCGAGAACCTGCCCCTGTTCGAGGAGTGGGCTGCGACCGAGAACCTGGCCTGAGCCGGCTTCGAGTTCGGACGGATACGGCGGATGGCCGAGTTCACCCTCCGGCCCATCGGAAAGGTCGAGTCTCCGCTTACCGACCTGCACGCTGCGCCCCGGCAGGGAGACGAAGGCGCACCTGAGGCGTGGCTCGTCTTCGACGAAGAAGTGGTGCCCGGGCTCGGTGACCTGGCTGCCGGGGACGATGTCCTAATCCTTACCTGGCTGCACCTCGCCAGCCGGGATGTCCTCCGCGTGCAGCCTCGATCGGATCCGAACCGGCCGGAGGAGGGCGTCTTCAGCACCCGCTCCCCCGCCCGGCCCAACCCAATCGGGCTGCATCGGGTGACGATTCGGCGGATCGACCGGAATCGCATGCTGGTCGGCAACCTGGAAGCGGTCGACGGCACGCCGATCCTGGACGTAAAGCCGGTTTTGCGGGACGTCGGGGAGCGTTGAAGCACCCCGGGGAGGACCGACTCGGAGCTCCCTGATGGGGGGTCGGCTGTCGGGGGCCCTCACTACACTTTTGCCAGTGATCGACGACGAGCTGCCACCGGGAAGCGGGTTCGCCTAA
>DATAAN010000188.1:0-19457 GCA_036260105.1 Actinomycetota bacterium | reverse complement strand
TACGGCGACCGGCTGCTCATCGACGACCTGACGTTCTCACTGCCCAAGGGCGGCATCGTGGGAGTTATCGGCCCCAACGGAGCCGGGAAGACCACTCTGTTCCGCATGATCACCGGACACGAGACCCCCGACTCCGGAGACCTGAAGGTGGGGCCGACGGTCGAGCTGGCGTACGTCGACCAGAGCCGGGAGTCCCTGGACGGAGACAAGACGGTGTACGACGAGGTCACCGGAGGTCTGGACCACCTGGTGGTCGGGGGCCGGGAGATTCACGGACGGGCGTACGTGGCGTCGTTCGGCTTCAAGGGGACCGACCAGCAGAAGAAGGTGGGAAACCTTTCCGGCGGGGAGCGGAACCGGTTGCAGCTGGCCAAGGTGCTGCGCTCCGGCGGCAACGTGCTGCTGCTCGACGAACCTACCAACGACCTCGACGTCGACACTCTTCGGGCGCTCGAGGACGCGCTTCTGGAGTTCGCCGGCTGTGCCGTGGTAATCAGCCACGACCGTTGGTTCCTCGACCGCATCTCCACCCACGTCCTGGCCTTCGAAGGCGAGTCCCGGGTGCGTTGGTTCGAGGGGAACTTCTCGGACTACGAGGCGGACCGCCGGAAACGCCTGGGCGCCGAGGCGGACCAGCCCCACCGCATCAAGTACAAGCCGCTGGTTCGAGCCTAGACAGGCTCTCCGCCCCCGGGTTCGCCGTCCTCCATGGAGGCCCGCAGCAGTGCTGCCCGGGTTGCCATGTCCTCGAGCAGCACGATGGGGTCCAGGCCGAGCTCCTTGGCGCAGTAGTCCACCACGGCGACGGCAAACGCATGGGCGTTCATCGCCTGGTCCGCCGGCTGGGGGCTCAACTGCTCGAAGACGGCGTTCGCCGCCACCATGTCGCCCCGGAAGACGTGGGCAAGGCCCGCCGCCATCACCTGAACCGTCTCCGCGGTCATCCGGTTGGCCCGATTGCGGTCGTCGTCGCTAAGGCTCGCCCAGAGGTCGTCCACTCGATCCCCTTTCACGGATGGCAGGCTTGCAACGAACAAGATGAGACACTTTTTCTCGAAAGTCCATAGCACCAAGGGGGCCCCCTTTGCGGCACCGCACAATCCCAACCATCCTGCTGTTTCTGGTCCTGCCGGCCCTCCTTGGCGCCTGCGTTCCGGCGCTGGGTGAGCCGGCCTCGACGAGGTACGGGGCGTCGCCCTCTGCGGAGGCTGCCTCCGGGGCTCCGGCGCCCGCTCCCGAGCGCCCGGAGCCTCCCGCATCGCCCTCAGCCCCGCCGGCGCCGGTCCCTCCCCCGCCTGCACCTGTCCCTCCCCCGCCTGCCCCTCCCGCGCCGCCTCCGCCCCCTCGGGCGGTCAGCGCTCAGCGTTTTGTACCCTTCGCCATGGCGGAGAACCTGACCCTCCACCACCCTGCAGCGCGCATCGAGCACGTCGGTTTCCACGAGTCGAATCACGACGGCGCCCGCCAGATGGAGCCGCTTCGCACAGCGGTCAGGCCCTTCCAGATGGAGTCCCGGGAGCGGGGAACGGCCAGCCGGACGGCGGCCGACATCGTGGCCGACCCGCGAGGCGAGATCCGGTCTCCTGTCACCGGCACGGTCAAAAGGGGCGGGTCGTACATCCTCTACTGCGACACCCGGGACCACTACGTCGTGATCGAGCCCGACGACCGGCCCGGCTGGGAGGTCAAGGTCCTGCACATGAACGACCTCAAGGTGCGAAAGGGACAGCGGGTGACCGCCGGCGTCACGGTGCTGGCGTCCCGCCCCCACCAGCTACCCTTCGAGTCGCAGGTGGACGAGTCTCGGACCACGGACGTCGCGTGGCCGCACATCCACGTCGAGGTCGTGGACCCCTCGATCCCCGACCGGCCTTCCCCCGGCGGCGGCTGCTGACGGTACCCTGTTGGCTTCATTGCTCTAAGAGATAGGCGCCCCCATGCCCCCTTCTATCCTGGCCTGCTTCGCCCACCCAGACGACGAGTCGTTCTCCTCCGGAGGCACGCTTGCCCACTACGCGTCGCAAGGCGCGGAGGTGACTCTTGTTTGCGCGACCAGGGGAGAAGCCGGAGAGATCTCCGACCCGGCGCTCGCGACCCCGGAGAACCTCGCCGAGGTAAGGGAGCAGGAGCTGCGCTGCGCCGCCGACGCGCTCGGCATCGGGCGGGTGGAGTTCCTCGGGTACCGGGACTCGGGCATGGAGGGCACCGACGACAACAACAACCCGCTGGCCTACGTGATGGCCGACCGCGACGAGGTCATAGGAAAGCTCGTAGCCCTCATCCGGGAGTTGCAGCCCGACGTCGTGATCACCTTCGACCCGGACGGCGCCTACGGCCACCCGGATCACATAGCGATCCACCACCACACCGTGGCCGCTGTGGCCGCCGCCCGGGACGACACCCGGTTTCCGGAGGCCGGCCCGGTCTGGGCACCTCGCCGGCTCTACTTCACAGCGCTCTCCAAGACCAGGTTCGCCGACATGCGGCGCCGGCTGGAGGAGATGGGGATCGACACCAGCGGCTTCGACCGGCCCGACATGCCGATCCTCGGCCAGGAGGACGACGAGATCGACGTCACCATGGACGTAGGCCCTACCCTGGCGCAGAAGCGCAGAGCGCTGGAGTGCCACGCCACCCAATTCGGGCCGGACAACTTCATGCGCCAGCTGGCCGGCGACGTAGGGGACGACCTCATGCGGCTCGAGTCGTTCACGCTGTGGTGGGGCACGCCCATCCCGGACGGCGGCGACGGAGACCTGTTCTCGGGCCTGTAAGGAACCAGGGCGCCGGCGGTGGAACTGGTTGTCGGGGTCGACCTGGCAACCGCCGACGTCCGGGTCGCCGCTTCCGACCCGACCGGAAAGATTCACGCTTTCTCCTCCAGACCCCTGGCCGCGCCGAGCAGCCCGCGCCCGGGGTGGTGGGAGCAGGATGCCGGATCGTGGTGGCCCGCCACCTCGGAGGCCCTGAGGGAGCTGAACTTCCGGCTCGGCCGGCGGGGAGGCGACGTGGCCGCCATCTCGGTGAGCGCAACCTCAGGCACTGCGCTCATGCTCGATGCGTCCGCCGAACCCATCGGTCCGGCCCTTACCTACGCCGACCAGCGGGCCGCTGCCGAGGCCGAACAGGCGCAAGCCGCCGCCTCGGAGGCGTGGACAGCGTTGGGCTTGACCGTTGCCCCGTCGTTCAGCCTCCCCAAGTGGGCATGGCTCCTACGACACCGCCGGGACCGCCAGGGTGTCCGGCTGGCGCACGCGTCGGATGTGCTCGTCACCAAGCTGACGGGCGCCTTGTCCCCTACCGACAGCAGCCACGCCTTGAAAAGCGGCTACGACCCGGTCCGCCGGAGCTGGGTGGCCGAAGCCCTGGTCGCCCTGGACATCGACTTCGAGCTCCTGCCGGATGTTGGGCTTCCCGGCGAGCCGGTGGGAGCCGTTAGCCGGCAGGCCGCCGAGGTGACCGGGCTCTCCGCGGGAGTCCAGGTCCGGCTGGGCATGACGGACTCCTGCGCCGCTCAGCTGGCGGCCGGAGCCGCGGAACCCGGTCAGTTCGTCTCCGTGCTCGGTTCGACACTGGTCCTCAAGGGGGCAAGCACCGACCTGGTGGCTGACCCGGCGGGAGCCGTCTACAGTCACTACCACCCGGCGGGATGGTGGTTGCCCGGTGGGGCCTCTAGCACCGGCGGCCAGGCGCTTCCCGCAGCTTTCGCCGGCCGTAGCCTGGCGGAGCTGGACGACGAAGCCGCCGCCCGGGGACCGGCAGGCGTCGTGACCTACCCGCTGCTCGGCCGTGGCGAGCGGTTCCCGTTCGCCGTCCCGGACGCTGAAGGCTTCAGGCTGGGCATCCCGGCCGACGAGGTGGAGAACTACCGGTCCATCCTGGAGGGTGTCGCCTTCGTGGAGCGTTGCGGGTACGAGCGGCTGCGCACTCTGGGTGCCGCGCCCGCCGGAGTCCTGACCTCGGCGGGCAGGGGGAGCACCAGCGCGGTGTGGAACCGGATCCGCGCGACGGTGCTCGGCCGGCCCATCGTCGCCAAGCCGGAGGCCGGCACGGCGCTCGGCGCCTGCATCCTCGCCGCATCGGGAACGCTCCACCGGGACCTCGTGACAGCTACGGCGGCGATGTCGGCGGGCGGCCGCACCTTCGAGCCGTACCCTCGAGAGGCGCAGGCACTGGAGGGCAGCTACCAGCGGTTCCTGGCTGAGGTGGCCGGCCGGGGATGGATCAGAGGCACGCAATAATGGCTCGGACAGCCCTCCTCGACGAAGAAACGGCAGGCCCCATGCGAACCCGACTTCTGGCAGTACTCGCAACCGTCTTTCTGCTTGCCGCCTGCGGTGGAGGTGCTGAGGAGCCGGACGAGGTGGGCTGGCGCACCGACGGCGTCCAGGCAGCCAGCGGCCCGGCCGGCTTCGGCGACGCGGTCGCCGTGGTCGACGGGGCCACCACCGACCTGAAGGTGATCGTCCTGGACGCGGCAACCGGGCAGCCCCGGTTCTCCAAGGCGTGGACTCCCTCGGCGCGCTACGGCGCCGTCGGCGTCGGGCGCCCGGCCCTATTCGAGGACGTCGTCGTGGGGATGCAGCCGGCCGGGTTCCAAACGGCGCTCGCCGGATGGGACGCCGCAACCGGCAAGGAGCTGTGGAAGGTCGAGGTTGCGGAGACCTTCGGCCCCTTCCCCTGCGGCGACCTGGTGTGCAGCGAGGACAACTGGTCGCTGCCTTCGGCGGCTCTCGTCGCCCGGGATCCCGCCACGGGCGACACTCGGTGGAGCTCGCCGGGCAGCCAGACCTACGTCTACGCGACCCGCGAGGTACTGGTGGAGCAGGACCTCAACCAGCCGGTCCTGCGCTCCATCGATCCTTCTAACGGGCAGGACAGGTGGAGGACCGACCTGCGTACGTCTCTCGGTCCGGAAGCCGCTCCTGTAGTGACCGAAGCCCAGCTGGTGGAAGGCACCCTCGTGGTGGAGTCCAACACCGGCCCCAACGCTCCCAACGGCACCGTGGGCCTCGACCCCGCCACCGGAGCCGTCCGATGGAACCATCCCGGCTTCGGACTATGCCCTCAGCCCACGCCCGATGTGCTGCTCGTCTGCAGCACTAGGTCGGGTCTGCAGCGCCTGAACCCGGCGACCGGGGAGGCGTTGTGGACAACCGAACGGTTCCGGCCCCCCTCGCAGGCGGGCCCCCTCGCCGGGGTGACGGCGGATCTGGAAACAATGGTCGGCTCGGACGCCGATGCCAAGCCGGTGGCCATCGACCTCGAGACGGGAGAGGTGTCCGAGCCGCCGGCCGGCCTGACGTTCACCCGGTTCAGCAGCAACGAGCAGGCGAAGAAGGGACCCGACACTCCGGCAGGCCAGTATCTCGGTCCCCTCGACCCGGTGCCCTGGGACTTCAAGGCCTCACGTCCGGTGCAGCTGACGGATGCCGATGACCTGCCGGAGTTCCTCGGGCTGAGCCTCGCGGGGATGCGGATCTTCCTGGACGTCAGCGGCAACCTCAGGGCTCTGCCGGCCGGCTAGCCCTCCCGGTGCAGGCGCGGCGGGACTCGCCGCGTGCCGGTCAGAGGCTCCGCCGGCTCGGCGGCGACCTCCGACACCGCTCCCTGGACCTTGGCGATCAGGTCCAGGAGCTGACGCCGCTCCTCCTCGGACAGCCGCCGCATGACGTTTGCCTCGAGCTTGTGGACTCCGGGAAGGATTGCGTCGATGGTCTTGCGCCCCGCCGAGGTGAGGGCGATGAGAAGCTTGCGCCGGTCCGTCGGATGCGGGCGCCGCTCCACCAGGCCGCGGCGCTCCAGGGTGTCGAGGACCGAGGTGGTGCTCGCCGCAGCGATGATTGCGCGCTCGGCGATGACGCCGGGGGTGATCGGCTCGCCCGCCCCGTCGATGATCGCCAGTACCGTCACCGCCGAGATGGAGAGGTCGAAGCCGACCTTCAGCCGCCGGTTCAGCTCCCCCAGGAGCTGGTCCGATGCCCTGGCGATGTTCATGAAGCACTCAGTGGAGAGGGCGTCGGCCCCGGGATACTCCTCAGTAAAGTCGGGCTCGACCCTTAGCGCGGGCTGCGCCACGTCGACCGAGTGACAGGTTTTCTCGTTCAATTTTCCTCCGGGTTCGACCGCGGCCGACTCGCGGATTGTACCGGCACAGCCGCAACAGGCATCGTTTCCGCCCATAAATCGCCTACCGAACGGGAGCAGGTGCGATGTATAACCGAGAGGTGAACGGTGCCGGTCAGGGCTCCAACCTCAGTGCCGAGAGCCTCCTCTCCCAGAGGCATCCGAACGTCAAGGATGCGGTCTGCTCACTGCCCGAGTACCAGCAGTGGGTCCAATCGCTTCCGGAGGTCGTCGTGGACGACGTGACGTACTACGTGCGCGGGGGCGACATGCTGAAGGACTTCGACCAGGTCCTCTGGGAGTGGACGCGCAAGAACCGCCCCGACCTTCTTCCACCCGAATAGGAGGCGCTATGCCCGAGACCGACAAGAGCCTGGCGAGAGCGCTGCTGGAGAGCAGTCCCGCGCTCAAGGAGCGGATGGAGACCAACCTGTACGAGCACCTGAGGAACCGGCTTCGCAAGGTGCAGATCGACGGCGAGAGCTACTACATCGCCGAGGGCGACACGCTGCTCGACGAGGACCAGCTGTTCTTTTACGCCCAGCAGCGGCAGGCGTACGAGAAGCAGCTTCGTGCCGACAAGGCGGCGACCGACGCCGGGCTGGGCTTGATGCGGCTGATGGGTGTGACGGTGACCGGCGAGCGGGGGCTCATGGGCCAGCTGCAAGGCGGCAAGATCGTCCGGTGGGCTCCAGGAGTGGCGCTGAGCTACTGCGTCCTCAAGTCGACGTTCCCGAGCAACGAGCAGTACGTCAAGGTCGGAGCAGCCATGAGCGAGGCCACCAAGGCGTGGGAGGCTGCGTGCGGTGTGGCGTTCGAGTACAAGGCCGACCTGGACGACAGCGAGACCGTGAGGCCCGAAGGCGTCCTGTTCACCGTGCGTTTCCTGGATACCGGCGGAACCTTTCTCGCTGCGGCGTTCTTTCCGAACGACCCTCCGGACAGGCGGCGGGTTCTGATCGACCCCTCGTACTTCTCCCCCGACCTTAAGTTCGACCCGGTCGGGATCCTGCGGCACGAGCTTGGGCACGTGCTGGGCTTCCGCCACGAGCACATCCGCTCCGGGGCGCCGCCGAACTGCCCCGATGAGGACACGACCGACACCATCGATCTCACCCAGTACGACCCGAAATCGGTGATGCACTACTTCTGCGGCGACCTGGGCTCCAAGACCCTCGAGATCACCGACATGGACAAGGCCGGGGCGCAGAAGGTCTACGGCCTGCCGCTCAACTCCTTCCAGCTGGTGGGGCCCTAGATCGAAGGAGTCAGGGCCGGTAGGTTCGGACGCGAGCGGGACGCTCGCGGGGCGTCAACCGTCTCCTGACGACGCCTGGACCGTCTTCCTCGACCCGTCGTCGTAGACCGCCACGCCGCCGTGGGGCAGCCACCTCTCCACGCCTTCCGGACCGCTCAGCAGGGCTGCCTTCGCCAGGACCTCCCCTTCAACTGCCGTAGGCGCCAGGGCACTCACCTGCACAACGCCGGTAAAGGCGGGCGCCCTGGATGACGGGTCCATCAGGTGGTGCGTCGGCCGCATCATCTGAAGCCAGCTCCGCTTCACTATCGAGCTGGTTGCCAGCGCGCCGTCGGCCACCTCGAACTCGTGCAGCACCGGGCCGCTGAAGGGGTTGGGAACCTCGAGCATCCGCACCTCGCCCTGCGTTCCTCCGACGCGGATGTCCCCTTCGCAGTCGACCGCGAAGCCGTCGTAGTCCGCAAGCCTGCCGGCGACGATGTCGGCGGCCAGGCCCTTGACCATTCCGCCGCCGTCGAACCTAAGACCCGGCGGGCGCACGACGACGCAGGTTTCGTGCTCGACGGCCACTTGCTCCCACCACCGGGATCGGCTGCCGGCGGCCGGCTTCCTCGGAGGCGCCAGCGCGAGGGCGAGCGGAAGAGCGAGCGTGCCTTTGAACCGGTCCTGCTTGTATCCGGCCTCCTCGATCACCTCCAGAAGGGTGCAGTCCACCAGCCCCCCGGTCCGCCGGGCGGCGTCGACCGCGGCCTGGACGAAGCGCGCCATGACCGGGCTGACCGCAACCTGCTCTGCCGGGTCGCGGTTCAGGGCGGACAGCTCACTCTCGGGCTTGAAGCGGGTGAAGGTGGCGTGGAGATCGAGCAGAAGGTCGATCGCCATTTGGACGGCCTGTTCGGCCCCGCCTTCCGGTCCCGTCCCCTCGACCGCCACGGTGGTCGCACCGCCGAAGCAGGTGAAGGTCCGGGATACCTCAGTCATCGACCGCTACGACCTCCACGGGCAGGCCGAGCGCTTCCGCCGCCAGGTCCGCTCGTTGCGAAGCGGAGAAGAGCTCGAGGCCGATGTCCGCCCCGTCCCGCGCTCGGGCCTCGACGCGTAGGGTCTTTCCCGCCACGACTTGCACGTCCGTCACTTTCTGGCCGTGCGTCCGGTCCAGTCCGATGGCGATGCGAAGCAGTCCGGCGCACCGGCGCACCAGCGCCTGATCCTGCTTGGACAGCGCCGCGAACTCCGGGTGCTTCAGGCTGGGACCGCTCTTGCGGTGGTAACGGGCGATCTGCGCGATCAGCTCGATCTCCCGGTTGGTGAAACCGGTGAGGTGCTCGGAGTTGCGGATCATGTAGTAGCTGTGCCTGTGGTGGCCGGCGTGGCTCAGGAACAGTCCGAGATTGCAGAGCAACGCCGCCGCCTCCAGATACTCGCGGGCATCATCGCCCAGCTCGTGGAGGTCACAGGTCTGGTCGAAGAGGCTCAGCACCAGCCGCGCGACGTGCTGGGAGTGCACGGGGTCGTCGTCCATCTGCTCGGCCAGGTGGAGGACGCTGCGGCGGCGGAGGTCGGACAGGTGATGGAGAGAGCCGCCGTGGTGGCGCCGCCATGCATCGAGGAGCACCCCCTCCCGAAGGGCGTAGTCGGAGAACACCATCTCCTTGATGTCGAACTCCTCGTAGATCTGCTCGAGGATCAAAGCCCCCGCCAGGATGATGTCCGACCGCCTGGGGTCCATTCCCGGCAGCTTCGCCCTGGCCTCTACGGTGGGAGCTTTGATCAGCGACTTCACCACGGCCTTCAGGTCGCTACGGGTGAGGACGAAGTTGTTCCAGGTCTTCGGGGCCACGTCCGCCGTGCGGGCGAGGGCCATGGCTGCCAGGGTCGCCATGGTTCCCGACGATCCGACCGCGATGTCGAACCCGAACCGGCGGACTTCACGAGTGAACGAGCTCAGGTTCGACCGGACGTAGCGCCGGCACGAGTCCACCGCCGCCGAGGCAACCTTGTCCTCGCTGAAGAAGCGCTGCGTGAGCCGGATGGCCCCCATTTTGAGGCTGCGCGCCGCCAGGCTCTCCCCGTGCCGGCCCACCAGAAGCTCCGTGGAGCCGCCGCCGATGTCGCACAGAAAGATCCGTTGGTCGAAGGCGGCGACCGCTTGCAGGACACCGAGGTGGATGAGCCGCGCCTCTTCGAAGCCGGAGATGACCTCCACCTCGACGCCCGCCTCCAACCGTGCGCGGTCCAGGAACACCTGCCGGTTCTCGGCTTCCCGCACTGCGCTGGTGGCGACGGCGCTGACTGAGGCGCCGAAGGAGTCGGCTATCTCACGGAAGCGGGCAAGGGCCTGGACGCCGCGGTCGATCGCGTCATCGGTAAGCGTGAGGTCCTCGGCGCCCGACCCCAGCCGAACCATCTCCTTCTCCCGGCCCAGAACCTCGATGGCGTGGGGGCCGGTCATGCGCGCGACCACCAGGTGGATCGAGTTGGTGCCTATGTCGATGGCGGCGAGGATCTCGGGGGCAGCCGAGAGGGACTCGGCGGCAACTGCTGACACCATGCCGCCAGCGTACCCCAGGGGCTCGCTTCCTACGCCGGGCTACCTCGGGCGGAACCCGGAGCGCTCGTGCGACATCGTCTTGCGGAGCGGCTTGGGAATCTTCTTGCGGGCGCTCGTGTTCACCAGGCGCTTAAGAGCTTGCAGTCGCTTCTTCTTGTTGAGGCGACCGAAGTACTCCATCCGGCCCCGAATTGCGACGGCCGCGACCGGACCCTTGCAGACCTTCTGGCAGCGGACGGTCTTGATGTCGGCCCTCGTGTTCTTGGCCAGGAAGGCGACGACCCTGTCGCTCCCATCGCACTTGCGGCAGACGAAAACGGTGGCGAGGGGACAGCTATCGCATGCGTTTTTCGCAACTTTCGCACCGCTCTTGGAGCCCACCAGCCCGGCTGCAACCACGGCAGTTCCTCCCCGAAAGGTGCAAGTAAGGTGCGCCTTAGTTTTCGGGTTAGGCGGCCAAAGGTCAATACCCCGTCAGTGGAAGGGAACTTTTTCTCAAATCTTTTTTGCCGCTGCCGATATCAAACCCGGCGGGTGTGTCGCTCACCAGTTCGATTTTTTCCACGGAACATCACAGATGGAGGGACATATGTTCGGCGGCCTGTTGGGCACAGCAATGGGAAAGGTGGCGGCGATCGTCGTCACGGTGGGCGGAGTAGCCGGCGGTCTGGCAGCCACCGGAGGGCTTCCCCCACTCGGCCAGGTTGAGATCCCCACGGCGGCCGTTCCGGTGGCAGGCTCCGCTGGAGTCGCCATGCCGGTGAAGGGCGGCGCGCCTCTCGGCTTCCCGGACCTGCCCAGGATCCACGAGGCGATCATCAGCCAGGGCGCGCAGGACCTGGCAGCCAGCGCCTCCGGCCGTGCGCTGAAAGCTGCCGCCCAGGCGGAGAGGGACGCCAAGAAGGCTGCCACCTCCGCGCAGAAATGCCTGGACGATCTGACCGCCCAGGTCAACGCCCTCGCCGCCGGCATTCCCAACATAACGACCCAGCAGCAGGCTGCCGAGATGGTGGCCAAGGCGAAGACCATCGGTGAGAACGCCACCGCTTGCGCCAGGCAGGCCTCGGCTCTCGGTCAAAAGGGTGTCGACGAGATCAACAAGACCGCCGCCCAGCTGAACGCGGCCCTGGCGCAGATCGGAAGCCTGGACCTCCAGAAGACGGCCGGTCAGGTGGTCCAGGGGGCGCAGAACGCCGTCGGTGACGCCGGCAAGACCGTCGACCAGGCAAGCGGATCCGCTTTCGGCATGTTCCAGCGCATTTCCGACATGGCGGCTGCTCTGATGGCCACCGCCATGGAGTACCAGAACCGGTTCCAGCCCGGCACCACGCCGGTGAACCCGGCGCCGGTGCCGACCGTCCCCACCAACCCGACCGATCCCAACCCCTTCTCGCAGTGGGGTGACTTCGGAGCCTGGATGAACTTCGCCACCCAGATGCAGCAGGCGCAGCAAGAGGGCAACACGGGCAGCTGGAACGACGACGCCCGCAGCTCCGGAACCGACCGGCGGGACGGCAACCGCTGGACGGGCCGGTAGGCGGCTCTCGGCCGAAGGGACATTGAAATGAAACACTCAATCCTCAAGCCGCCGGCCATGTCGGCTCTTGCCGGCCGGATCCTAGGACTGGTCGTGCTGCTCACCGTGGCGGCCAGCAGTGGAGCCGTTATCGGCATCGCCAACGCCCAGGACGCCGAGGCTCCGGTCCGTTCGATTCAGGCGGCCGTTGCCTCTCCGGAGGTCGCCCAAGTGTTCGAGAGTACGCTGGCGATGTCGGAAGCCCCCGCTAACGCCCTAGCCGGTCGGGCAGGGGGCGCAACTTCAGCGCCCGTCCCGGCCGTTTCCAGGGCCAGGGGAGGCTCGTCTCCGCAGCTGGTCATCAACATCCCGGGCCTTACCGGTCCCGGCGGGACCGCCGCCGGCTCCGGGAAAGCGGTCAAGTGCAGCCGGTTCGATGACGCCAAGATCAACTGGCTCATCGAGCAGGTAAACAAGACGAAGGCCGAGCACCCCGAGATGGCAGCCGGCGCCGACAAGCTGCTGGCTTCGCTGCGGGGGGCTCTGGGTCAGAACCTGTGCGCCTCGGAGGCCCAAGCCATCATCGGCGAGCTCTGCTCCGACCCTGCGGTCGTGCGGGTCATGAACCAGATGGTCTCCCAGCTGCCGTTCTTCATCAGGCCCATGGTGGGCGACCCCTGCTCCGCGGACCTGGTTTCGGTGCTCAACAAGGCCGGGAAGTTCGTTCCGGGATTGAGCAGCGAGCCGACCTAAGCGCGCCAACCCCGCCTGAGCGCCCTGGCGTCTCTTGGACCGCCAGGGCGCTGGCTTTTCCTTGACCGCCTATTTACACTGTGCATATAGTGTTATCTCGCCGCTCGGAAGGGAGGAGCATGAGCGTCTCGGCGTTACCGGACCAGGATGCGGTGCAACCTGAGATTCTGCTGAACATCGCCGGAGGCCTCGCCGCCTCGGTCACCGGCAGAGAGAAACTGGAGCGAAGGGGAGGCAGGCGTTACGTCCGCCTCCTTGCGACTGCGGCGTACGACGCGTGGCTTATCGAGTGGTACCCGGGCTCAGACCTGGACCTTCACGACCACGGCGGCTCGTCCGGGGCCTTCCATGTCGTGGAGGGTGTCCTGCTTGAGCAGTACATCGACCTGGACCGGCCCGGGTCCTTCGAGACCCTCGAAACCCTGGCATTCGGCCCCGGCCATACTCGGGAGATGGCCCCGTTGAGAGTCCACCGGGTGTGGAACCCCGGGCCGCTCCAGGCCGTCACAGTGCACGTCTACTCGCCGCCGCTGTCCTCTATGAACTACTTCTCCCTGGAGGAGGGCGGATCCGTCCAGCTGCTGCACACTCGTCCCGTCGACGCAGGGTCGCTCGAGCCGTCTGGCGCGTAACGGCGCCCGGGATCAGTTCCGGATCGGGCCCGCACAAGTCGCTCCAGACAACTGTGCCCAATGCTGTGGACCTGTGCGGCGGGTGTCAGGTGATACTAAGAACGAGGCCGGCAGCTAGCCGGTGGCGGCTTCACGGCAGGAGTCGTTCAGGTTCACCCGGGCCCACTCCATCAGTGACTGGAGGGCCGGCCGCAGCGCCTGGCCGCTGGGTGTGAGCTGGTAAAGCGTCGCGACGGGCGGTCCCTCGAGTATCCGGCGCTCGACCAACCCCGCCTCGCGGAGCTCGGCCAGCCTGGAGGAGAGCATGCCGTCGGTTATGGAGGGGACGGCTCGGGCAATCTCGGCGAACCTACGAGGTCCCTCCAGCAGCACGCCGATGATCATGCCGGTCCAACGCTTGCCCAGCAGTGAGAAGACCTGCGTCAGGGCCTGATCGCATACGTGTACCGGCTCGTTTGCCATGCCGCAAGTCTAGTTCCTCCCAAACGCTAATGCTACTAGGAATAACAGAGTGACTTGTACCGTTATAGCAATTGATTAGTTGGCCCGCGAGCAAGGGAAGAAGGACACCATGACTCAGAGCGCCGCGATCAGCGACACCTTCTCCATCGCGCCGGCGGCCGGAGTGGGCGCCGTGCACCTCGCAGTGACCGACGGTGCGAGGGCGGTGCAGTTCTACCAGGATGTCGTCGGCCTGGAGCTTCTCGACGACGGCTCGCCGATACGGCTGGGAGCGGCGGGGCGCGAGCTCGTCGTCCTCCATCCCGGCGCGTCGCGCCCCGTCGTGCCGGGAACCACCGGGCTTTACCACCTTGCTCTCGTCGTGCCGAGCCGCCGCGAGTTCGCCCGCGTCGTCAGGCGGCTTATGGAGATCCGATACCCCAACTCTCCGACCGACCACGTCCTGACCAAAGCGGACTACCTGTGGGACCCCGACGGCAACGGGATCGAGATCTACGCCGAGACCCCGGAGGACGGGACCTGGTTCATGTCCGACGACGACTTCGGCGCCCGCGACTCCTCCGGCCGGCTCCGCTCCGGACGCGACCCGATCAACCTCCGTCAGCTGTTCGGCGAGCTGCGGCCGGAGGAGGATGTCTTCACCGCCCTGCCGGCCGGCACGAAGATGGGCCATGTGCACCTGCACATCCGGGACGTGGACGAGGCGGTAGGCCTTTACTCCGGCCTCATGGGCTTCGACGTCACCGGCTTTGCTCGGCGCATCGGCATGGCGTTCGTGTCCGCGGGCGGCTACCACCACCACCTCGGACTCAACACGTGGGCCGGTCCTGGAGCGCCTCCGGCGCCGGAAGGCTCGGCGGGCCTGAGGCAGTTCACCGTCGAGCTACCCTCGGAGTCCGATCTGGACGACGTGGTCGCCCGCCTCGACAAAGCCGGTGTGAAGCTGTCGGACGCCCCCGAAGGCGGGGTCACCCTAGTCGACCCGTCGGGCAACCGGTCCCGGCTTGCGGCCGGCCATTCCAAGGAGGAAAACGCATGAGGATAGACGTCTGGTCCGATCTGATCTGCCCGTGGTGCGGGCTGGGCAAGCACCGGCTCGAAGCCGCCCTCGTTCAGCTGCCCGATCCCGCAGATGTCGAGGTGGTCTTCCACTCGTTCCAGCTCGATCCCTACGCACCCTCCGAGCCGAAGCCTGTCCGGGACCTGCTGCGCCAGAAGTACGGCCTGGACGAGAAGGGCTTTCGCACCTCCACGGGGCGGATCGAGGCCATGGCCGAGGCGGAGGGTCTCACCCCGTACCACGTAGGGGACAACCTGTCCGGGAACACCGGCCTGGCCCACCAACTTCTGGCCATGGCAGCCGAGCACGGAAGGTCGGAGGCAGCGTGGGACCGCCTCTATCGAGCGCACTTCGGGGAGCGCCGCTCCATCTTCGACCTGGAGTCCCTGGTTGAGCTCGGAAGCGAGATCGGGCTTGACCCGGCCGAGGTTCGAGAGGCTCTGAAGACCGGCCGGTACGCCGGGGAGGTGGCGGACGACGCGTCGCGGGCACGGGCGATCGGGGTCACCGGCGTGCCGTTCTACCTGATCGACGGCAAGTACGGCGTCTCGGGTGCTCAGCCGGCCGAGATCCTGCTCCAGGTCTTCGACCACGTGAGAGCTGCGGCCCGCACTTGAACCAGATCGTCTCGGCGCCGAAGGGGGCGCTGCGAATATCGCGGGAGCGAAGGGGCGTCTACCGGTTGACCACGGAGCTGCTCGTCGATCGCCCGATCGACGAGGTGTTCGAGTTCTTCTCGGACCCGCGCAACCTTGAAAACATAACGCCGGGGTGGCTCACCCTCCGGGTACGGACCAGGGAGCGCATCGTAATGCGGAAGGGCACCCGGATCCGCTACCGGTTCCGCGTAAGGGGCGTTCCGGCGATCTGGCACAGTGAGATAACTGCCTGGGAGCCGCCGCACCGGTTCGTGGACGAGCAGAGCCTCGGCCCATTCCGGATGTGGGTTCACGAACACACCTTTGAGGAAATCGACGGCCGGACACTGGCTCGGGACTCGGTGACCTACAAGGTGCCGGGCGGCCGGCTGCTCCACGGGCTTTTCGTCGAGAAGGACCTGCGCCGTCTGTTCGGCTTCCGCCACGACCGGCTTTTGCAGATCTTCCCTTCGCCCGCTGCCGGCTAGTCCCCTTTACCTTTGCCTTTGCCCTTGGACTGCTTCTCGTTCCCGCCGCCTCGCTCGCCCGCTTCGCCGTCCTCACCGTCCTCGCCGTCCTCGCCGTCCTCGCCGTCCTCGCCGTCCTCGCCGTTCTCACCGTCGGCGCTACTCCCGTCCCCGACCGGGTTGACTATGGGCGGCTGCAGAGGCGCAGGCGCCGGCGCGGTGTTCTGAAGCAGTGCCAAATTGGCCTGAACCTGCAAGGCTGCGGTCAGGATTCGCTGGGCCTCCTGCTCGGTAAGTAGGTCGTTCTGCCGCATCTCGGCGACACGGGTTCTGAGCACGGAGAGATCCCGGACGGCGGTGCCGGCGTCGCCTGCCTCTGCCGCATCCCGTACCTTGGCCACCTGCTCCTGCAGCTGCTGCTTGGCCTCCTGCTCGGGACTCCGGCAGGCGCCGAGCAGCAGGAGCACGGCAATCGCTGCCGCAGCAAGCCGCCTCACTCCACCGCTCCTTCCAACTCCTGCAGGGCGTCCTCCAGCGGCGCAGGTAGCTCACCTTCGTTGGCCTCGCCTGCCGGCGTCTCCGCGGCCGGCGTGGTGGTGGCCGGTGCGTCGGCCAGATTCGCCCGTACGAGTATCAGGCTCAGCACGATCAGAGCCGCGCCGATGGCTATGCCCATGCGGTTACGCCTGCTGAGCCGCTCCCAGGCCGCGGCCCGCCGGCGGGTGAGAGGGGGGGCGGCCGAACGCAAAGTCGGTTGGGTAGGAGCTGAGCCGGGTGACTCCAGAACTCGCGTAGGGCTGGCGGCCGCCGGCGCGGCGAACGCAGCCTCCACCGTCTCCGCCGGAGCGGAGGCCGGCTGCAAAGCTGCCTCCATGGCCGCCGCCGAGGGGAACCGCCCCGCTGGGTCCTTCGCCATCGCCCTTTCTATGGCGGCCGCCAGGGCCGGGTCGACGTCTGGGCGCACCTGCGCCAGCGGCGGCACCGGGTCGTCCTGGATGGCCCGCATGAGGCCGAGCGGGGTGTCGGCGTCGAACGGCTTCCGGCCGGCCAGCATCTCGTAGAGGATCACTCCGACCGAGTAGAGGTCGCTCGCTTCGCTGGCCGGCTCGCCTGCGATGCGTTCCGGGGCCAGATACGCCGGAGTGCCGAGCAGCATGCCGGCCTGGGTCAGATGCATTCCCTCCGCCATCTTGGCGACTCCAAAGTCGGCAACCTTGATGCTGCCGTCGTGGCTGAGCAGCACGTTGCCGGGCTTCAGGTCCCGGTGAAGGATGCCCTGGCCGTGGGAGGCGCCGAGAGCCGAAAGGATCTGGAGCCCCACCTCGCGGGTGCGCTCCTCACTAAACGGCCCGGCGGCGGCCTCATCGAGGAGAGTCCGTCCGGAGAGCAGCTCCATGACGATGAAGGGGCGGCCCTCGTCCTCGTCGGTGTCGAACACCCCGACCACGTGGGGATGGGACAGGCGGCCTGCCGCGCGTGCCTCGGCCTCGAACCGGGCGCGGATGTCGGGCTGCGCCGCCATGTCCGGGCGCAGGAACTTGATAGCGACGGCTCGGTCGAGCTTCACGTCTCGGGCTGCGTACACGTGTCCCATGCCCCCGGAGGCAACGAGGTCTCCCAGCTCGTACCGGCCGGCGATCAGGTTGGAATCCGGTTCCGGCGACATTCTGGGATTCTCGCACGGCGCGCCCGCAAGAAGGTTAGGGACCGGACGTTCACGGCTCGGGCTTCAATGTTCGGCAGATCCTTCTGGGCCGCTTAAAGAATTCCCGATAGTGCCGATAAGTAACCCGTCTGGAGCCGGGGGGGTTCTAGACGCCAAAGGGGGAAAGCCGAGTTCAGGGGGCGCCAAAGGGGGTTTGGAGGCCTTCAGCCTGGGGGGGCGACTGGCGAAACTTCTTTTTTTGACCAGCTACACCACATACGGACCGGATCGCATCTGCCGCAGAAATTCGGCAGATGCGATTCTGCGTTCCGGCTTTACAGGTCGACCGCCTGCGGCATCGGCTTGTCCACGTCGTCCGCAACAGCCTCCAGTTGAGCCTGCGCTCCCTCGAACTGGGTCCGGTAAAGGTCTTCGTAAAGGCCTCCGCCCCTCAGCAGCTGCAGGTGCGTGCCCCGCTCGACGATCCGCCCTTCGTCCACCACGAGGATCTGGTCGGCACTGGTGATAGTGGAGAGGCGGTGGGCGATCACAAGGCTGGATCGTCCCTGCAGCACCCGGGCAAGGGCACGCTGGATCAACAGCTCGGACTCGGAGTCGAGGTGGGCGGTCGCCTCGTCGAGAATGACGACTGCTGGGTCCTTCAGCAGGAGGCGGGCAATGGCCAGCCGCTGCTTCTCCCCACCCGACAGCCGGTAGCCCCGCTCCCCCACCATGGTGTCCAGGCCGTCCGGCAGGCTCTGGATCAGCTCGTAGATCTGGGCGGCTTTGGTCGCCTCGATGATCTCCTCGTCCGTGGCATCCGGCTTCGCGTACGCCAGGTTGGCCCGGATGGTGTCGTGGAACAGGTGAACGTCCTGCGGCACCGTTCCCACCGCGTCCATGAGGCTTTGCAGGGTCAGATCCTTCACGTCGACTCCGTCCATGCGCACCTCCCCTTCGGTGGCGTCGTACAGGCGGGGCACCAGCGAGGAGATCGTGCTCTTGCCGGCCCCCGACGGACCCACGAGCGCCACCATCTGGCCCGGCTCGATGCGGAACGAGACGCCCTTCAGCACCCAGGCCTCCTCGTCCTCGGGCGCTCCGGTGTCGGGCCGCCCTTCCTCGAGAGAGGCGATGGAGACCGACGGCCCGGACGGATAGCGGAACCAGACGTCGTCGAACTCGACCTCTCCTTTGGGGTCGACGAGGTCGACGGCGCCGAGGCGCTCCCGGATCGAGCTCGGGAAGTCGAGGACCTCGAAGACTCGGTTGAACGAGACCAGGGCGGTCTTGATGTCGATCGGAATGCTGCTGAGGCCGGTGATCGGGCCGAACAGGCGGGTGAGGTACAGCGAGAAGGCGACTATCGTCCCGATCTCCAGCGTGCCCTGAATCACCATCCGTCCGCCGAGCCAGTAGACCAACGCGGTTCCTATGGCTGCGGCTACGGTGAAGCTCATGTACAGCAGACGGCCGTACATGGCGGTCTTGACTCCCATGTCCCGCACGTCGCCTGCCTTCTTGGCGAAAACGTCGGACTCCGTGGCGTAGTTGCCGAACAGCTTGACCAGGAGTGCGCCACCGACATGAAAGCGCTCGGTCATCTGGTTGTTCATGGTGGCGTCGCGCTCCATGCGCTGCTGCACGAGACCCTGCAGAACCTTGCCGACCTTCTTGGTCGGCAGCACGAACAGCGGCAGGACGATGAAAGACGCTAGGGTCAGGCGGGGCTCGAGGGCGAACATGGTCCCCGCAGTAACCAAAAGCTCGGCGGCGATCGACAGGGTGCTGGAGGTGGTCTCGGTCACCGCCCGCTGGGCGCCGATCACGTCGGTGTTCAACCGGCTCATGAGGGCCCCGGTCTGGGTCCGGGTGAAGAAGGCGATCGGCAGCCGCTGGACGTGCTGGAACAGCGCCACCCGCAGGTCGTAGATGATGCCCTCCCCGATGCTGGAGGTCAGGTACCGCATGCCGACGGCGACGAGCCCGGTCAGGGCCGCGACGCCCACCATCGCGAGACTGAGGCGCGTGAGAAGGGCCATGTCGCGGTTCGGCAGGGCGTCGTCGATGATCATCTTGATGAGCAGCGGGTTCAGAACCGCTAGGCCCGACATGCCGACGATGATGGCCATCAGCACGATCAGGCGGAAACGGTAGGGCTTGGCGAAGACCAAAACACGCCGGATTAGCCCCTTCGGCAGCTTGACGTTCGCAACGTCGCCGCGGGGCTGCATCAGCCTCCAGACTTCGTGACCCATTAGTTCATTATGCGGTTGAGGTCTCCGCTGATCGGAAAGAACACTTCTACAATCAACGTGCGGGGGCGCGCTTGGCATTCCCGATCCCAGT
>DATAAN010000187.1:0-3294 GCA_036260105.1 Actinomycetota bacterium | reverse complement strand
CATCTCGATACCGCTGGTGGAGTCCCCGCCGCTCCGGATTCGCCTCGTCCACCATCCCGACGGCGATCTCGTGATGCTCAACGTCAAGCACGCCGCCATCGACGGCTTCGGCGCCATTCGGATCCTACGGTCGATCGCACGGTCGTACTGGGGGCTGCCCGATCCCCAGCCCGACCTGGAGCTGGAGGCCACCCGGGACCTGAGGGAGGGCCTCGCCGCCGAGGACACCTCTGAGCGGGCCCGCCGCCTGAGCATGCTGGCGGACAAGCTGCGAGACCAGCTGCAGCCGCCGGCTCGCCTCGCCGTCGACGGGGGTACGGAGAAGCCGGGCTATGGCTTCCACCACGTCAGCCTGTCCCCCGAGAAGACGAAGGCGCTGTCTGCGGTGGAAGGCGGCACGGTCAACGACGTGCTGCTGTCGGCGCTTCACCTCGCCATCGCGGCCTGGAACGACGAGCACGCCGTACCGAGCCACCGGATCGGCGTCCTGGTGCCGGTCAACCTGCGTCCCAAGGAATGGTGGGAGGAGATGGCGGGGAACTTCTCGCTCAACGTGCGGGTGGCGACGAACCCCGCTGACCGCGAGAGCCCCAAGACGATCCTGCGCGTGATGGCCGACCAGAGCAACCGCATCAAGAAGGGCGGAACCGGTGCCGCCCTGATCGAGGTGCTGGGAGGACTCCCGTCCTTGCCCTTGTGGGTGAAGCAGTCAGCGGCGCCGGTGCTCGCCTTTTCAGGAAGCCGCCTGGTGGACACGGCCTTGCTGTCCAACGTGGGGGAGATCGACGAGCCTCCATCGTTCGGGCCGGACGCCGGCGAAACGACCGAGATGTGGTTCTCGGCGCCGGCTCGCATGCCCCTCGGGCTGTCGATGGGAACCGTGACCCTCGGCGGCCGGATGCACATCACGTACCGCTACCGGCATCCTCAGTTCGACAGGGAAGCGGCCCGACACTTCGCGGAGCGCTACGAGGCGGCGCTGGACCGCTTCATCGAGGGACGCGACTGATAGACACACACGCTCACCGGCGGCTCTTCACCGGCTCGGCCGGATTGCCGACGGCAACAGTGTAGGCATCGAGATCGCTGGTCAGCACGCTGCCGGCGCCGATCACGCAGCCCTCTCCGATGCGCACGCCCGGCAGTATGCAGACACCCATGCCGATCCAGCACTGAGGACCGATCTGCACAGGCGGTGACTCCTCCCACCCCTGCTCCGGAATCGGGCGGGTGAGATCGTCGGTCTTGTGGTTGGCCGTGTGAATCAGAGTGTACGGACCGAAGATCGTTCCCTCCCCGATGATCAGGCCTCCTATCCCGTTCACATAGCAGCCGTAGTTGAAGCCGACGCCGTCGTCCATCTCGATGTTCTCGCCGTTCAACCAGACGATCTGGTCCATGTAGTAGCAGCCGTCGCCGACTCGCTTGGCGTCCTCGGGCGTGAACGGAATCGCCCGCTTGGTCCTCTCGGTGATGATCATGGTGGCGTTCTTTCCCTCGCGACCCGGACTGACCCACCGGTGGCCCAGCGGGTTCCGCTCACGGCTCCCTGCGGCAGACTGCTCGTGTGACTTCGACCGCTTTCGTAGCTGCCCTTCCAGCCGTGACCACGGCCGGACATCAGCTGCTTGAGCTCAGCCTCGGCAGTGGCGTGATCGGTCAGGAGCGAGTGGGTCTGGCGACCGCTGGCGCCCTGTCGTTCATGGTCGACGCCGGATGGGCCGCCATGGCCCTGAGCGACCGGCCCTGCGACCCGGCGCTGGCGTTCGGCGCCGGCATGGCGATCGCCGCGCCAGCCTTGCACTACACGCTGTTCCCATGGCGGCTCCACTCCGGGCTTCCGGTGCTCCAGGAGGCGGAGGGCCAGCACGGCGTGGCCTTGGTGGGTTACGTGGCCTTGCTCTACGTCTGGGGAGCGTCAGGGGTCGCCGCGGTCCACCGGCTCCCGAGGAGCAGCCGGCGGTGGACCTTAGCCGGGATGGCCGCGGCTATGGCGTTCCGCCAACTGGCCTCCAGCCACCTGACGTGGATCCGGCAGGAGGCGCGGAGGAACCCGCGCTGGTGGAACCGGGCGTGGTCGACGGACACCTGAGCGCTTCGACTAGCGGCGTGCTCTGGTAGTGCCATGGGTTGAACGGCCCCTGTGCCAGACCTCCGAGGGAGGAACGTGGATCCCTCTCACCCGGGCACGCCGTAGGGTCGAACGGAGGCTGGTGATCCGACTTGGCGCCGCTGTGGTTGCCATCCCAGGCTTGGCGCTGGCTCAGGCATTCGATATCACCTTGCCGGTAGAAGGCCCTCGGCATCCTCGGCCGCCCCTGCCTCCAGCAGCTCCTTCGCCCGGCTCAAGCAGGCGCTATCCCGCTCAAGCGCGTCGGGACCGAGCTTGCCACCCTCTCGATCCTCCTGATCGGCCGCCAGAAGTGCCCGGAGTTCCTCGTTCACCGGCTTCATCCTCGCGTGATAGGCACCGTGACGCAGCTCGGGGCCCGCTGTCCAAAGTGTCCCGTAACGCCGAGCGCTATGCGCCCAAGAGGGTGCCCTGATCCCCGCCGTGGGCCGCAGTCGATCGAGGCTCCCAGCGAGGTCTGCCGCCCACACGGCGCCCATGACGTCGCTGATCTGATCCCAGTGACTGTCACAGAGTCGGTGCGGGCGGTGTCTTGATGTCGATCACACCGACAACGAGGAGTACAAATGGCCAGCACGACCCGGATTCCCAAGGCCGAGATCACCGGACCGTACGGATATCTCCTGAAGCGACTCAGCCGGAAAATGCTCGGTGAGGTGCCCGACGCCCTCGGCGTGATGTGGCACAACCGAGCGGTGCTCACCAGCTCCATGGCGTTCGGCCGCAAGGTCCAGAAGTGGAACCAGCTCGACCCCAACCTGAAGTCGTTCGCCCACATGGCGGTCGCCGCGCAGGTCGGCTGCTCTTGGTGCCTCGACTTCAACTACTTCCATGCCCACAACGAGGGACTCGACGAGGTGAAGGCCAGCGAGGTGCCCCGGTGGCGGGAGTCGACGGTGTTCACGCCGCTCGAGCGCGACGTGATGGAGTACGCCGAGGCGATGACCGAGACACCCCCGCGGGTCACCGACGAGCTGTTCGCCCGGCTGCTCGAGCAGCTCGGCGCGCCGGCCATGGTGGAGCTCACGTCCTTGGTCGGGTTCGCCAACTCGGCCGCGAGGGGCAACGTCGCGATGGGGATCGAGTCCCAAGGTTTCTCCAAGGCATGCGCGCTGCCGCTAGCACAGCGCTCGCCCGGGTACGCGACGTCGGCATGAACGAAG
>DATAAN010000186.1:0-4625 GCA_036260105.1 Actinomycetota bacterium | reverse complement strand
GACCGGCGGCGAAGACGTCACCGGCCACCTCGCCCGACACCGTGACCTCGTCGCCCGCTACGTAGAGGTCGTCGTCGATTGGACCGCTGACGTCCTGTTGCCCCTCACCGGCACGAAACTCGGCCGCCGTGGCGGGGACGGCGGCGAAGAGCAACAGGGCGAGGCCCGCCCATACGACAACGGACAAACGCATGGTCATTGGGAACCCGCTTCCGTCAAGTGCTGATGCTCCGGATACTTTCAGGGCTGCCCCGGGAGGGCAACTTCTTGGGGCTACTTGCCGAGGCCCAGCATCTTCACCTCGAACCGGCGGTTGCAGGACCCGCAGTAGTAGCGGCCGGGTTCGTCCACCGGGACGAACTCCTGCTCGCCGCAGAAGGGACAGTAGTAGGGCTCCGCACGGGTCGATCCGTTCTCGGAGGGGGGCGGTGGCACCTGGTTAGTCGGCTGCCGGGGGATCGATCGGGTCGGCAACTGCCGGGTGCACCTGGTGGATGCCGCACTCGACCCGCAGGGTGCCCGCCCACCGGCCCTCCCGCCCGTTGCCCGGGATGGTGCAGGGGACGCACCCGATGGAGTCGTAGCCCTGCAACCGCAGGGGGTTGACGATCAGGTCGTTCGCCTCGATGTACCGCTCGACCTGCTCGTCGCTCCACTCGACGATGGGGTTGATCTTCACCAGCCCACGGCCGGCGTCCCACTCGACCGCTTTCGCCCTGGCCCTGCTCTCCGACTCGGAGCGCCTGAGACCTGACATCCAGGCCTTCTTTTCCTTCAGGTAGTTGTTCATCGGCTGGACCTTGCGACCGGCGCAGCACGCCTTGTACCCCTCCTCCGACCAGACGGCCGGCTCGTCGACGGGATCGAGCATCACCAAATTGAGGTTGTAGCGCCTGCGAACGGCTTTGGCGGTGGAGAGGGTCTCGTAGAAGTGGAATCCGGTGTCCAGGAAGAAGACCTCGACCCGGGGCTCCACCCTCCACGCCAGGTCGATGAGAACCGAATCCTGCATCGAGCTGGCCAGAACGACCTCGAGCCCGAACTCGTCGAACGCCCACTCCAGGATCTGCTGGGCGGGAGCTCCCTCGAAGTCCGGCAGCTCCGGCACGTCGGCGGCGCCGGCCGTCAGGCCGATCACCGGCAGCGCCCGGGCTCGGCCCCTCTCCAGAATCGCCTCGACCGGTGTCATCTGAGCCACACCTCCGGGGCTCGTGAGGACCACTCGTGGAACTTCTCGCCTTCGGTTCGGGTGGCTAGATAGGTGCGCAGCAGCTTCTCGACGTAGTCGGCCAAGGTGTGCGCCGGAACCTTCAGCCCTTTGACCTTGCGGCCAAACCGGTGGTCGCTGCCGAGGTGCCCGCCGAGGTGGACCTGGTACCCGTCGATCTTCGTGCCGTCGGGCTTGGTCATGAGCGACCCCATGAAACCGATGTCCGCCACCTGGAACCGGGCGCACGAGTTGGGGCAGCCGTTGAGGTTGATGCGAATCGGCTCGTCGAAGTCCGGCATCCGCTCCTCGAGCTCCCGATAGAGCCAGTCGGCGCGGCTTTTGGTCTCGACGATGGCCAGCTTGCAGAACTCGATGCCCGTGCAAGCCATCGTTCCCCGGCGGAAGGCGCTCGGGTTGACCCGAAGATCCTGCCGCTCGAGCTTGTCGACCAGCTCGCCGGTACGGGAGGGATCGACGTCGAGGATCACGACCTTCTGCTGGGGCGTCGCCCTCAGCTCACCCGAGCCGTACTCGTCGGCCAGGTCGGCGGCGTACCGCAGCTGCTGAGCCGAGATCCGCCCGGCACGGGGGGCGAAGCCGATGTAGTTGCGGCCGTCCTTCTGCCGGAAGGTGCCCACGTGGTCCCGCTGGGCGGTGGTGGAGGGGCTGGGCGCCGGGCCGTCCGGCAACGCGTAGCCGAGGTACTCCTTCTCCATGATCTCCCGGTACTTGGCCGGCCCCCACTCGGCCATGAGGAACTTCACCCGCGCCCGGTTGCGAGCCCGGCGAAAACCGTAGTCCCGGAAGACACCGGCCGCCGCCGCCCACACGTCGAGGATCTGGTCCCGCTCGACGAAGACGCCGAGACGCTTGCCGAAGTGCGGGTTGGGCCCGAGGCCGCCGCCCACCCAGACGTCGTAGCCGAGCGAATCGCCGTACTCGACGCCGACGAAGGCGAGGTCGTGGATCTCGTGCTGGGCGCAGTGCTGATGGCAGGCCGAGACCGCGGTCTTGAACTTGCGGGGAAAGTTGGAGAACGCCGGGTCGCCGACGAAACGCCTGCTGACCGCCAGAAGGTCGGGTGTGGCGTCGAAGAGTTCGGCCTCGTCTACGCCGGCCACAGGGCACCCCAGCATGTTGCGTGGCGTGTCGCCGCACGCCTCGCAGGTGCTGAGGTCGACTGCCTCGAGAAGGTTCCAAATCTCCGGCACGTCCTCGATGCGGATCCAGTGCAGCTGGACGTTCTGACGGTCGGTGACGTCGGCGACGCTCCGGCCGTACCGCTCGGAGATGTGTGCGATGGTCCGCAGCTGCTCGCTGTTCATCCGGCCGCCGGCGATGCGGACACGGAGCATGAAGAACTCGTCCTCGAGCTCCCAAGGCTCGGCCCGGGCGGTCATGCCTCCGGGGATGCCCTGGCGCCGCTGCGTGTAGAGGCCCCACCAGCGCATGCGGCTGCGCAGGTCGTCGGGCCAGATCGAGGAGAATCCCTGCTTGGAGTAGGTGTTGATTATGCGGGCGCGAACGTTCAGGCCGTCGTCGTCCTTTTTGATGGCTTCGGCCTTGTTGAGCGGCTCCCGGTAACCCAGAGCCCACTGGCCTTCGCCGAACCTTGGCATTTATTCACCTTTCTCCGTTCAGCACTATAAGTACAGTGCAAAATAGATAATGTCAATAAGCCGAGGAGATGAGCGTTCCTCCGAGGTTTATGGGACGCTCGAATTCATGAGCGGAATCCCGGAGATCGACTTTCTGCTGGCGGCTGGCCTCGTGGTCGTGGTGCCTCTGGCGTTGTCGATGTTCCGCTGGATTGACCCCCAGGCGGAGCGGCTCAGATCGCTGGGAGCGAAGGCGGCGCCCTACGCCGGCGTGGCCGCAAGCATCCCGCTTGCCGCCGGGGGCGCCCGGGACTTCGGTGCGCTGCTTTCGGCACCGTGGCTGGCGATGAGCGTGATCGTCGGAATATCGGCGGCGGCCGAGTTGATCCGAACCAAGCCATCCGGAGTGGAGCCGTACCTGCCGCTGGCCGCCTGCGCCCACCTGGTTGCCGGAGCGGTCTGGCTGCTGTTCCATCAGGCGTCGCTGCGCCCGATGAACGCCCCGGCCGAGCTGGTGGAGGTAACGGCCGTCCACTTCAACTTCGCTGGGGTTGCGACGCCTGTGCTTGCCTACCACGCATCCCGATGGCTGCGAGCCCTGCCCGGGAGGTGGGACCGGCTGGCGGCCTACGCCGGGTTCGCAGTCGCACTGTCGATGGTGATGATCGCCGCCGGCGTGGGTGGGTCGGCCCTCATGGAGCTCGAGGGATCCATTCTCATGGGGTTGTCCCTGGTGGCGATCGCCGCCGGCACCACCCTCATTGCGTTCCGCCTTCCGCCGCTAGCGCGGCTCCTCCTGCTCATCTCATCGGTTGCCGTGTGGATCTCGATGGTGCTTGCCGTGCAGTACGCATTCGGCCAGTACACCGTTTCCGGCGACGTCTCTGTGAGGGACATGGCTCAGGCCCACGGCGTGTTGACGCTGATCTTCGCCGTCTGCGGCCTTCTCGGTTGGAGGACCGCAGCCAAGAGAAGCACCCTAAGGGAACCCACTCCCGCACACCCAGCGGACGACGGAGATCAGCGGGCTCCCGCGGAGCCCGCTGATCAGTCGTAGCCTTTCTTCAGTCCTGGACTTCGGGCTGGCAATCCTCGCCGTTTCGGCCTTTCCGTAGCAGAGCTGCGCCGCTGCCGAGGAGCATGCCGGCCGCCACAACGAGCGGGACGGCGCTAGATCCGGTACGGGGAAGGACGCCTCCCCCATGGTCCGGAGACTTCGTGGGCTTAGGAGAAGGCTCGGGCTCGAAGCGGTCCAGATGAACCGCTGCGCCGCTTCCCTGGTGGTTCTGATCGCCGCTGTAGATCGCCTTAACCGTCGGGCTGCCCTTGGACAGGTCCATCGGAAGCGACCGGGCGACTCCGGCCTGGAGCTGCGCCGGTCCACCCACGTCGGTTCCGTTGACGCTGAACTGGACCGTGCCGGTTGCCGTCTCCGGTCGAACGGTGGCCACCGCGATGCTCTTGCCGTCAGCCGCCTTCTCGAATGTCAACGAGGTGCTCGTGCGAAGTTTCTCGGCGGCGGCGACGTCGTAGGGCGCCGATGCGCTGCTCGGCTTGTACTGCAAGTCCCCGCCGTACTCGGCGGACACGGTGTGCCGCCCGGCCGCCAGGGCCGGCAAGTCGCCCGACCGGGCGGAGCCTCCGGACAGCGGCACCGGGGAGCCGAAGTTGGCGCCGTCGATCTTGAACTGAACCGCCCCGCTGGCGCCCTCAGGGCGCACCTTTGCGACGAAGTACGTCTTCTCGCCCGCCGTCGATATCGACTTCGCGAGCTGCAGCTCGGTCGTGCTGTCCTTTTTGGCTGCCGGGGCAGCCAC
>DATAAN010000185.1:0-7735 GCA_036260105.1 Actinomycetota bacterium | reverse complement strand
GGCGCGGCGTCCCCGGACCGTGCACTTCGGAGCGACCTGCAACCTGGCGATTCGGCGGGAGCTCTGGGAGCGGGCGGGCCCTTTTCCCGAAAACCTGGATGGGGGCGAGGACACGCTGCTGACGGTCGCCCTCCGGCGGCGGGGACTCTTCGCCTTCGTGCCGGACGCTCCGGTCGACCACCTGAACCGAACCCGCTGGATTCCCTTCCTCCACCACCAGCACGGCTTCGGCCGCTTCACTGCACGGCTTGCCCATATGGACGGAGTCAACGCGGCCGGGCCGGTCCGGGCGGCCCTGACCCGCTACGCCGCCCTGGCCCCGGTGGCGGTGCTTCTGCGCATCGCCTGGGTCTACGGGCGGGTGGCGACCCTCGACCGCTCGCAGCTACCGGCAGCTTTGCGCTGCGCCCCCGCTCTGGCCGCCGGCAGTATCGCCTGGGGGGTCGGGCTGGTCGCCGAACACCTGTCGGCGCGGCGCAGGGGAGTCGGCGATCGGGACTAGGAAGCGGCTGATCTTCGTCACGCCGTACCCGCCGACCCCTCCGCTGGGCGGCGGGCGGCGGCGCCAGCTCGAGATCCTGAAGCGCCTCGCCGCCGACGCCCACGTCACGCTCGCCACGGTGACCTTCGGCGACGCCGACGATCAGGCGCTTACCGAGCTGGTCCCGCAGGGGGTCGACGTGCTGTCCGGCCGCCCGCTCCGGGGCCGGCTCACCCGCAGGTTACCGCTGGCCCTGCAGTGGTCGTGGTCGGCGGAGCTGGCCGGGCGCATCGAGCAGGCGCACGGCCTGGACCCGTTCGACCTGGCAGTGATCTCCCACAGCTACGCCTTCCACTACACGGAGGGCTTGGGCGACATCCCCCGTATCGTCGACGCCCAGAACATCGAGTCCCGGGTGTACGAACAGTTCTCCGGCCTGCCCCGCGCCGACCGGGAGAAGCTGCGCAGGCTGGCCGGACGGGCGGGCATCGGCTTCGTCGGCGCCGGCCGGACGGCCGGGCAGATAGCCGCTCTCGAGCGGGAGGTCTGGAGGCGGGCTTCCGCGGTCGCCTGCGTCAGCGCACCCGAGCTGGACCAGATTGCGGCGGCGTCTCCAGCGACCCGCACGGTCCTGGCGCCTAACTCGGTCAGCCACCCGGCCGCCGCCCAGGGTCCGCGGCGGGCAATGACCGTGACCTTCTCGGGGTCGTTGAACTACCTGCCCAACATCGACGCCGTCGTGCAGCTGGCCGAACAGGTTGCCCCGCGCCTGCGGACGGCTGAACCGGATATTCGCCTGGTCGTTGCCGGGGCGGAGCCTGCACCGGCCCTGGCCGCCTACTGCGCCGACCACGGCATCGAGCTGGTGGCCAACCCGCCGGTCATGTCCGAGGTGGTGGCCGGCACGGTGATGGCGTGTCCGGTCCGGCTGGTCGCCGGCACCAGGCTGAAGATCCTAGACGCCCGAGATTTGGGCATTCCGGTGGTCACCACGAGGCTGGCCGCCGAAGGGCTGGACCTGTCGGGCGACCCGGGGATAGCCGTGCGGGACGACCCTGACGGACTGGCGGGGGCGGTGCTGCGTTATCTGCGGGAGCCGGAGTGGCCCCCGCCCCGAAGGTACCCGGCGTGGACCGAGACGCTGGCTCCGCTCGCCGGCCTGGTCAGGGAGCTCCTCGGCTGACCCTCCGGCATTCGGCAGCCAGCGAGGACCGGGACGTCCTCCGGCGATCTCCCGCCGCCCGAACGATACGGCCGCCGGCGAGAAGCCAGGGCGGCCGGATCAGCCGCCCTTCTTGCCTCCGGTCGGTAGCTCGGGGTCGTAGTCATGGCGGTGGAGGCCCAGGAGGCCGCCCACGGCGCGCAAACCGGCGTGCTGCGGGACCGGGAACGGGACCCGGTCCAGAGCCGCCCAGATCCCCCGCTCGAACAGGCAGTACCCGTAGTTGGCGGCCGCGCGGACCGGCCCCACGGAGGGATGGCGGGCCTGAACCAGGCGCATCTCCTTCAGCGAGGCGAGCGTGTCCGAGCTGAGGCCCGACCCGCCCACCTCCACCGTCGCCTCGTCGACGAAGGCAGCCTTCACCTGCGGCCCGAGCCGCAGCAGGAACTCGTAGTCGCCGGCGATGCGGTAGTGCTCGGAGAAGTTGCCGTACCGTTCGAAAAGAGTCCGGCGGTGCAGCATCCCAGGGTGTGCCACGCACATGAAGCGGACCATCTTGGACCACTCCCAGGGCTGGCCGACGAGTTTGCCGTCCGGGTACCTGACCCGGCTGCACACCAGGTCGGACTCGACCCGGCGACCTGCCTCCACGAGCCGCTGCAGCACTGCGTCTCCGGCGAAGGCGTCGTCGGCGCCGAGAAAGCAGACCCAGTCGCCGGCCGCCTTGGCCAGCGCCTTGTTCCACGCTCCGTAGACCCCGTTGTCGGGGCCTGACTGCCAGTCGTCGATCACCCTGTCGTTGTCCCCGAGGATGTCCACGGTGCCGTCTGTCGACCCGCCGTCGGCGACAACGAGCTGGATGGCCAATCCCTGCTGCGCGGTGACGCTGTCGATGCACCGCTGGAGGGTGGAGGCCGCGTTGAGACAGGCGACGACCACCGTGACGTCGTACGGTCGGCTCACCGCCCGCCCGCCGGACGGGCGTTGCGCCTCGCCGACTTGAGGGCGCAGACGAGCGGGTTGCGGTCCAGCGCTCGCCGGCCCTGCCAGTACCCGTGGACGGCGACCTCACGTAGGAAGTTCGCCCAGGCGGCGGCCGGTCCGATGTCGGGATGCCTGCTCTGGATCCGCCTGACCTCGCGCAGGGTGTCCAGGGCGTGCGATGAGCTGACGCCCTCGTTGCCCATTGCGAGGTAGACCCGGTCGAGAAAGGAGGCAGAGGCCGACGGACCCAGCCGCATCAGGAACTCGTAGTCCCCTGCGATCCTGAGGTCTTCGTCGAACGAGCCGAACCGCCGGAAGAGCTCAGACCGGTGCAGCATTCCGGTATGGGCAACCGAGTGCTTCCGCTTCATCCGCTCCCAGCTCCACGGCTGGCCGTGGGTGAACTGCCGCTGCCCCCGGCGGTCGACGTACCAGATCCGACCGCACACCAGATCGGAGTCCTCCCCATCCCCCAGCTCCGCCAGGTCACGCACGGCGCCGCCGTCCAGGTAGTAGTCGTCGGCGCCGAGAAACGCCACCCATCGCCCGGACACGTGCTGCAGAGCCTTGTTCCAGGCGGAGTAGATGCCCCGGTCCGCCCCTGTCTCCCAGTGGCTCAGCCAGTGCGCATTGGCCCTGACCACCTCCAGGCTGCCATCGGTGGAGCCGCCGTCGATGACCACCGCCTCAACCGACGGGCCCTCCTGGCTGCGGATGCTGTCCAGGCAGCGCTGCAGGGTGGAGGCGTTGTCCAGCACCGCGACGACGACGGAGACGTCGGCGCTCATGGCACGTCCTCGTTGGTTCCCCACAGAGAGCCGACGCCGTTCATTCCGCCGTCGACGTGGAGTGTGCTCCCGTTCACGTAGGCCGCCTCCGGACTGGCCAGATACAGCACGGCGGCCGAGATGTCGTTGCCGGTCGCGACCCGCCCCGCGACCAGGTTGGTGCGCGCCAGAACGTCCTTGGGAGCCTCCTCCCCGGTGCCGATCAGCTTCTCGACGCCCGGTGTCATCACCGGACCCGGCGAGAGGGCGTTCACCCGGACGCCCGACTTGCCGAACTCGGCTGCCCAGCACTTTGCCAGCATGTCGAGTGCACCCTTGGTGGCCGCATACGCCGCCATCCCCGGATAGCCCCGGTAAGCCACGGGGCTGGTGACGTTAACGACCGCTCCCCTGCCCCGCTCCGCCATCCTCGGCAGGAGCGCCGTGGTCAGGAGGTGGGCGCCCCTCACGTTGAGGTTCATCATCTCGTCGAAGTCGGCAGCACTCAGGGGAGCGCCGTCCACCTTGTAGATGCCGGCGTTGTTGACCAGCACGTCCACCCCGCTCAGCCGCTCCTCCGCGGCCTCCGCAAGCCGCCCGGGGCCATCCAGGGTACCGAGGTCGGCCGCCAGGAAGCTGCACCGTCCCGGTCCCAGGGCGTCGAGCCAGCGGGCGACGGCCCTGCCGCGGGTTGCGTCCCGCCCGGTCACGACCACGTCGGCACCCTCGGCGACGAAGCGCTCGGCGATGGACTGGCCGATGCCGGACGTCGAGCCGGTGACCAGGACGGAGGTGGATTGCAAACTCAAGCTGGATCCTTTCCGGGCAGAGGTCGATTATCCGCCCATCGCCCGGGCGCCACCCTGCGGCGCGGCTACCATCGCGCCATGGGCGACACCGGAGAGGCTGACGGAAGGCCGCTGCCGCTCGTGACAGTCGGCATGCCGGTCTACAACGGCGCCGCGCATCTGGAGGAGGCTCTGCAGTCGGTCCTGGCACAGGACTATCCCGCGTTGGAGGTGCTCGTCTGCGACAACGCCTCCGACGACGCTACACCGGCCATCGCCACCGAGTTCGCCGCCCACGACCCGAGAGTTCGCTACCTTCGCAACGCCGAGAACATCGGATTGCTCCCCAACTTCCGCCGGGTCCGGGACCTCGCCCGCGGTGAGTACTTCACGTGGCTCGGCCACGACGACCTCATCTCCGACCCGGCGTACCTCAGCACGACGGCCGGCTACCTGACGCGCCACCCCGAGGTTGGCCTGTGCCACACCGAGGTGCAACTGCTGAGGCCCGACGGCACGTCCAGCGTCGTGCGCTTTCCCGAGCTTCACCCGGACCGGCCGTGGGACCAGGCACGGCGTGACCTGTTCGACTGGCCGCAGGAGTGGCTGGAGATGTGCAGCCACGGCGTCTTCCGGCGAAGCCTGCTGGCCCAGTTGCCTATGCCGGAAAGCACCAACACCGGACGGCCTGCCGTCTTCTGCTGGGAGATCGGCGTGCTGACCGAGGTGGCGTGCCGGTCCAGGGTCGTGGTGCTGCCGCAGCCGATGCGGACCTACCGGTCCTCGGCCGCCTCTGCCGCCCGGCTGATAGGACGGGGAGTCTCCCCCTTCGACCTTTGGCTGCTGGATCTGGAGACCAAGGCGGCGCTGCTCCGGCGTGCGGTACGGGCACCGGGTCCTCCGTTGGAGCGCCTGCGGCTGGCCGGGGTCGCCATCGCCAACTTCCCCAAGCCCACATTTCGCAGGAGGTTCGACCACCGGTACGCCACCCGGCTGGCCGAGCGCCGGCTTGCGATGCTGCTGCGGACGGCGCACGAGCGCAGACGCCTGTTGGAGCGCCTGCAGGACGAGATCTCGGCCCGCCGAAGGATCCTGGAAGAACGGGGAGTCGGGGCGCCGACGGCCGGCGAACAGCGGGAACCCGGCTCCGGTGCGGTGGCAGGCCGGGCGGTCGAGGTGCTCGCCGCCGACCCTTCCCCCCCACCCCTGAAGGCCTTCTTCCGCCCTCCCGCGCCCGAGGTCGTCGCCCGTTACACCGAGATCGATGTCCGGTCGCGGGAGCTGGTTGCCTACTGCGAGAAGCTGCTCGGCGCCGTCGAGGACGCCGACCGGGAGGCCGGTGCTTTGCTTTCCTTCATCGAGGCCGGCTAGGGGCGGAAGCGGGGGAACAGCCGGCGGCGGGACTCCGGCAAGGCAGACGGCCTGCGGGACGCCTCCCCGGCCACATCGCGCACCGAGATCGGTTGGTAGCCGAAGGTCTCGAGCATCCCGCCGTCGACGTGCAGCGTGGTCCCATGGATGTAGTCGGCCTGCGGGCCGGCGAGGAAAGCCACCGCTGCCGCCACCTCCTCCGGCTCCCCGTAACGCCCGAGGCCGAAGGTGCTGCAGAACTGCGCGATGTCCTCGGGAGTGGAGTCCCGCAGGGTGCCCGGCGTCAGCACGGGGCCGGGGGACACGGCGTTCACCCGGACCCCCCACAACCCGTAGGTGGCAGACCAGCACCGGGTCATCGCGTCGAGCGCTGCCTTCGACGACGCATAAGCCGCATATCCGGGCCAGCCCCGGTACGCCACCGAGCTCGTGACGTTGACCACCACGCCGTGGCGCCGCTCCGACATCTTCGTCATCACGGCTGTCGACAGCAGGTAGGGCGCCCGGACGTTGAGGGCGAAGACCGCCTCCCAGTCCTCGATGGGGATATCCGTGCTCGGGCCGGCTCCTCCGGTGGCGGCGTTGTTGACCAGGACGTCGACACCGTCCAGCCAGCTCTCCGCCGCCGCGGCGAGCTGCAGGGCCTCGCCGGCGACGCTCAGGTCCGCCTTCACGAAGCGGCTGCGGCCGGCTCCGGCGTCCGCCAGCCGGCGGGCGAGCTCCTCGCCACGGCCGGAGTCCCGGCCGCTAACGAGGAGGTCTGCCCCCTGGCCCGCCAGCCGCAAGGCGACGGCCTCACCGATGCCCGATGTGGCGCCGGTGACGAGAGCGCCCTTGCCTTCCAGCGTCATGAGCGAGTCCTTAGGTCCGGGAACGCCCGAGTGTATCGCCGGGCATCCCGCCGGGCGGCGGCGCTTACGATACGGCTATGGCCGCCGGCGAACCGACCGCTCCCGACGCTCCCCCGTCCGAGCCGGTCGTCACCGTCGGCATCCCCGTCTACAACGGCGAGGAACACCTTGCCGAGGCCATCCGCTCCGTGTTGGCGCAGGACTTCGCCGGCTGGGAGCTGGTCATCTGTGACAACGCCTCCGAGGACGGCACCGCGGAGGTAGCCCGGCGGTTCGCGGCGGCCGACGCCCGGATCCGCCACGTCCGCAACCCGCAGAACATCGGACTCATGGGCAACTTCCGCAAGGCGCTGGAGGAGGCCCGCGGCGAGTACTTCACCTGGCTGGCGCACGACGACACCCTGTCGAGCCCGCAGTACCTGTCCAAGGTGGTGGGCTACCTGCAGACGCATCCGGACGTCGTCGCCTGCACGACCGGGTTCCGGCTGATCGGAAGCGAGTACGGGGTGGCCGGCGACACGGTGGATTTCCCCCAGATCGCTCCGGAGCGGTGGCCCCGCAGCCGTGAGGAGTACTTCCGCTGGCCGCACAGCTGGATCGAGAGCCTGACAATCTACGGCGTCATCCGCCGGAGGGCGCTCGCGTCGGTCACGCTGCCGGAACGGACCTTCAAGGGCCGTCCGCACATCTTCTGGTGGGAGACCGACGTCTGCACCCAGCTGTGCCGGCTGGGCCGGATCGTCGCCCTGCCCGAGGTGCTTCGGTCCTACCGCCTGGCGGTCGTCACCGGCGGAACCGTGCTGGCGACATGGGTGTCAACCTTCGACCTTTACCGGATCGGCCTGGGGATGAAGCTGGTCTTGATCGGCAGGGCGGCCACCATGCCGGGGCCGGTGGGTGCCCGCCTGCGCCTGACCGCGGTCGCCCTGGCCAACCTGGTCCGTGCCAACCGGGGCCAGCCTTACGGGCACGCATTCGTCAGCCGCAACTGGGAGCAGGCGGTCGGCCAGCTCCGGCAGGTTGCCGGCGAGCGGCGCCGGTGGGTGGCCATCCTGCAGCAGGCGATCCTGGACCGGCGTAGGCTCGCCGAGCAGACCGGCCGGGACCCCGGCCCTCTTCCCGCCCGGTTGGCCGAGGCGCTGGAGCAGCTGGACGAGGCAAAGCTGCCACCGCCGGCTCCGACCAGCCGTTACAGCCGGAACCCGATCACCGACTTCTTCCGCCCCCCCAGTCCTGCCCAGATACGGCTCGGGCGCGAGCTTCAGGCGGAGCTCGGCCGCCTCAACCTGCTCTGCGGAGAGCTTCTGGAGCGTATGGAGTTCCTGGACGCC
>DATAAN010000184.1:0-2603 GCA_036260105.1 Actinomycetota bacterium | reverse complement strand
CAATCCCCCCGGCGAGGTCCTGGCCTTACAGCGCCGCCTCACTCGGAGTCACGGGTCTCAAGCGGAGGCGCCCTGACGCGCTGGTGACGCGGTCTTCGGCATGCTCCCCCTGGGAGGCGTCGGCCTTTCCGCCGGGGATCGTCTCCTTGACGAGCTTCAGCCCACTAGCAACAATGCCATCACTGTCCACACGCAGGAGAGATCGAGTGGGATCATGAAGCGCCGCCGCCGCTCGTTCGTCGTCTGTCTCGCCTTCGCCTTGGTGGCCGGGTCTACATGGGCTGTTCCGGCCTCGGCCGCTTCACCGAGCGGCTGCCGGGATGGTGACCCGCTTGAGAATGTCCGGGACCCGAAGCGCTTGCGCGTCCTGCGGCGCTGCGAGACGGCATCCGGAGTTGTGCATTTCGCGCAGCGTGAGAAGGACGGAGACGTGCACATCAGCCTCCGGCTGGATCGGCACGACCGGCACCTTCTCAACGACGGAAACCGGCGCAAGCACCATGGGACCCTGGTGGTTGAGATCGTGCCGGCCGATCAACCTGGCTGCCGCAAAGGGGAACGGGTCCCTTACGGACGATGCACCGGAGCCGACGTCCGCACACCGAAGCGCGGTGAGCGAATCCGAGTCACCGGTCCATGGGTGCTCGATCGACCCCATGGTTGGAACGAGATTCATCCGGCCTGGAAGATCGAGCGGAGTTAGTCCACATCCACTGAGACTTCGGCGGGGTCGGAGGGGGCGGGGCTGGGTAGGAACGCGCCCGACGCGGATCGATCTGGAGGTGTGGAAGCGATGATGACGGTCATCACTCGTGTGAAGCTTAAGCCGGGGGCCGAGAAGGAATGGGATGACGCCATGCGTCAGCGGTTGGAGTCAACGGACGGCAAGCCGGGTTGGATCCAAGGCCAGTTGCTCACCCCGACCGACCAGAGCAACTCGCGGATCATCGTGGGAACCTGGGAGAGTCAGGCCGACTGGAAGGCGTGGCACGAGGACGAGACGTTCCAGGAGACCCGGCAGCGCATGGAAGGCCTCCAAGAGGGTCCCGACGAGATGGAGTGGTTCGAGGTCGTCACCGAAGGCCGGGAACCCGCCCGCACCTGAGGTTTGGGCGACCAACTAGAGGAAAGGTGATCGGGGCGAACGTCCGCTTCGACGGACGCTCCACCGCCCTCCCTCCCTTTATGACGTGACCTGGTCCTCGACGAGTCCGAGCACATTGTACGGAGCGATGGGCTTGTGAAAGCCCTTTAGGGCCAGTTCTGCAAGCCGGTCGCTCTTCGCGATGTTCTCGACTGCGTCCTGCACCTGCGGTGAAACGAGGATCTCCCCGTCAGAGGCTTCGTCGCAGAGCCGGGAGGCCAGGGCCACGACTCGACCGATAGCGGTGTAATCGCGTCGCGCCTGGAAGCCGACCTCCCCGAGCGTGGCGAAGCCGAGGGCGATACCGACCGCGAAGCCGACCTCGTGGCCGAGACGGGCCCAGCGTTGTTTGACCCCTCCCATGGCGTCCCGCATGGCCACGGCCAGGCGCACCGCCTCCTCGGCCGGGTTGTCGCAGGGGACGGGGTCGTTGAAGAACACCATGAACCCGTCGCCGGCAAAGTGACCGACGGTGGCGTTGAAGGCGGTGACGAGATCGCCCGTCACATCGTGGAACTCGGCCAGGGCGGCCATGAACTCTTCCGGTTCCGTCGCCTCCGAGAAGGCAGTCGAGCCCCGCAGATCGCAGAACAACACCGCCACCTTGCGACGGTGGCTCGTGAGGACGCTGTCGTCGGTGGACGACTCGATGAGGTCGACCAGCTGCGGGGACAGGAACCGGCGAAGCCGGCCAGCCTGCCGCTGGATGATGTCGTGATAGCGCTTGACGCGCAGGAGGGACCGTACCCGGGCGAGCAGCTCAGCCTGGTCGAAAGGTTTGGCCAGGAAGTCATCGGCCCCGGCCTCGAGCCCCTTGACCTTGTCCTTCGTTTCGCTGGCCGTGATCATGATGATGGGCAGATGGGCCGTGGCCGGCTGGTCCCGCAGCCGGCGGCAGACCTCGTAGCCGTCCATGCCCGGCATGAGAATGTCCAGCAGGATGAGGTCGGGAGGCTCGTGGTCGACGAGCGACAGAGCTTCGGCGCCCGAGGCCGCCGGTACCACCGTGTAGCCCTGTGAGCTGAGCACCGCGTCGAGCAGCTTGATGTTGGCGGGAGTGTCATCAACGACGAGGATCCGGCCCGTCTCAGGCACCGGCGCACCGCCCTTCGCTCCCCGCCGCACAGTAGCCCCGCACCTGCTCGGGAAAGATCTTCACGTCGATCGGCTTGGCCAGGTACCCGTCGAACCCCGCGGCGGCCAGCCGCTGGCGGTCCGCCTCCATGACCGACGCGGTGAAGGCGACGACAGGGATGGCTTGAGTAGCCGCCTCCGCACGCAGTTGTTGAAGGGCGCTCACTCCGTCAGCGTCGGGAAGCTGGATGTCCATGAGTACGAGATCGGGTTGGTGCTCGGCGGCCAGCTTGATGCCCTCGGCTGCGGTCATGGCCTCAAGCGTCCGGAACCCCCGGTGCAGGAGGACGTCGCGCGCCAGCTTGAGGTTCTTCTCGTTGTCTTC
>DATAAN010000183.1:0-4930 GCA_036260105.1 Actinomycetota bacterium | reverse complement strand
CACCGCCATCCACATCACCCTCAGGCTTTGGGACCGGTCGACTTTAGAGACGGAGAGCGCGACGCCAAGAGCGGGCAGGACCTGGATCCCATGCATGGTGACCGCATGCGAGAGCTTCATGACCCCGGCTGCGCCGAAGATCGCAAGGTCGGTCTCGGTGGGCGGCCTGTCGATGGCGATCCCGTTGGCGATGATGGCGGCGCCTAGAAACTGCGCCGCAACGAGCAACAGCATTCCCGCTCGCACCGCGACTGCCATGACGCGCCCGCCAGCGACCTCGCCGAAGGCGTAAGCCGTCAAGACCAAGATGGCTAGGACTATGAAGGTGACTGTGATTCCCATCGCCGCGAACATCGCTTCGTCGAAGGGAGTTGCGACGTTGAAGTGCGACGGAACTCCCCGCCACCTCTGCATGCTGACGAGCAAGACCTCCAGAGCCGATGCGAGTGCGAGGGTCAGCACGGCCGCCTTGAGCAGCCGGCGTTGAGGTAGAAGTCCCGCAATCCAGGCGAGCGTCACCGTGGTAAGCCCGAATGACAGACCGAAGGTAACTGGCTTGCGCCACGAGACGGGGCCCTTCCACTCACCGCCGTCGACCAAGAAGACGCCCAAATGGAACAGCCCGCTCACGATCATGAGCGCCCCGAGCGCAAACCCGACGGTCTGGTATCGGCCCCTCGCGGCTGCCAACCGGCGCAGCTCGCGGACAGACATCACCAAGAGAGAGCGTTGTGAAGTTGCGATCGCCTTACCCCGCTATCGCGCGCCAGAGGCAGGTGAAAAGGCTTCGCCGGTCAACCAACAGTGAAGATGCTGACCAGCGACTGGATCAGCTGAATACCGAAAGTCACGGCGATGACGGATACGACGGCCACCAGAATTCGATTCGGCCGCCGGGGGCTGGATTTCTTCCCCAGCGACGCGGGGTGCGGGGCACCGGTAAAGGACTCCAGGAAGCTTCGCTCCTGAGTACTACGGCGAATCCATTCCTGGCGCTCCTCGTCGCTCCTGCTCATTCCTACCTCCTCGTCACTTCAATGATGATGACCGCAGCGACGGCCGATAGGGAATAGGGCAAAGTACCTAATTCGCGACGACTTCACGGCTGATGCGCTGGGGCCCCTCCGGCGGGGTATTGGATGGCAACGTAACTCAACTGCCGAGCATCGCTGGGACAAGTACCAGGCAGCCCGACGTAAATCCGATTCAGGCGGGTTGTGGAAGGGCGTCGTAGGTATAGATATGGGAAACATCGAGCATCTCTTTCGGAGTGGTCCTCAGCCGGCTCACCAGCGCGGTTATCTCGTCGTTCAGCCGATGGCCCTCCGGGTTGCCGGGTGAGTCGTCAGGTTCATAGATCCGGCCGTGCCGGACCATCCACGCCTCCCAGATCCGGTCGACGTTGCAGTGGTTCAGATAGAACGCCGGGTCGTTGGGCGAAGTACCCGGCGCCATGTCTCCTCCGATCCAGACGTGCACCCGGTTGTGTAGCTCGGCGGGACTGGTCGGGGTGAAGCGGAGCCATCCCTCCAGCACGTTTCGCATGCCGCTGGGCGAGCGGACATCCCAGTTGGGCACGTCATATTTCGTCTCAGACTCAAGCAGGCCAAGCACCTGCTGGCTCGTCGGGAGGCCGAAGGTGGAGGTGGGCCGCTGCAGGTCGCGAACGAGGCCTCTCGGCCCTAGAGGCACGGAAAGCTCACCGGAGATCGTGTCCTCGAAGAAAAGCACTCGGAAGCTTTCGTCCGGGTTCTGCTCGTCGAAGCCGAACGGGCCTTCGGTAACCGGTGTCCCGGCTCCGCCGATGCCCTGATCGCTCCAGAGAGGCAGCCTGGGCTGTTGTCCGACCGGCTGATCGCCGTCGGCCGCCCAATCCCAATACGGCAGCCCGAATGTGTCGTCCTCGAGCACCCGTTGCAGGTGCTGCTCCAACAGCAGAAGCATGAACCGGTGCCAGGGCAGGAACACCGAGCCGCGGTGCGCCGCATTGCGAAACGTTGTGTTGGTGTCGTCGTCGGGTGTCAATGTGTTCATGGCGACGTAGTGCCAGATGACGAACTGGTCGTAGGCACTGACGGGCAGCTCCATCTCCGACAGTCCCAGGGACTTGGTGGTTACGCCGGCCGAGAAGTCGCGCTTGAGGAGGTTCACCCCCCGGCAGAACTTCTCGAGGCTCGACCGGTCGGTCAGGACGTTTCGCCTAACCCTGGCCATCGCGGTCAGTCGTGCCCATGACCGTGGTTGTGACCGCCGTGGTCGTGATCATCCGGTCCGGAAGGACCGTTCAAAGTTCCGAGTCCGGCGGACACGTCGATGATCCGTTTGACCATGTCGATCATCGAGAGGAACTCCTGGTTCGGTATCGCGTGATAGTGGACCGATCCCGAGTTGTCGATGCTGAGGTGCCCGCTCACCGGCCGGCCATCGACAGTTATCTCGTACGTCGTCACCACTTTGATGTGGTGACCCTTGTAAACCTCTTCCCGAATCGACGGACCGGGTGGATGGGGGTGGCGGAGCAGATGGAGGCTTTCTTTCTGCTCGTCCAAGGCGGCGGCCATCTCGGCAGTGGTTGCGGCCTTCTTGAGGTCGTCGAGCTCCATGCGTTCCCCTGTTGTACGCGGTCAGTCTAAAGGGAAACCAGGGCGTCGAAAAAGGGCGGAAGCACCTAAAGGCTGCGGCGTTCGCCTCAAAGAAAGAACACGAAGACAGTGGTCAGAACCGAGCCGCCCTGCCAAGCGTTGGCCTGGCAGGGCGGCAAGACGAAGGGCGGGTGGGCTTAGCCCCGGACGCTGGCCTCGTAGTCGATCGGCTTCGACTCGAAGAAGTTGATCAGCTCCGGCATGTCGTTCTGGGTGATCAGCCACTTGGCGGGGTTCTTGTCGCCGTAGATCTTGTCGAAGCCGATCTTCTGCAGGCGCCGGTCGGCGATGTAGCGGCAGTACTGGCCGTACACGTTCTTGTTGAGACCGAGGATGCCGTCGGGCATGGCGGCTTCGGCGTACGCCGTCTCCAACTCGACCGCCCGCCGGATGAGGCCCGTGATCTCCTCCCTGAACTCCGGTGTCATGACCTGAGGGTTCTCGGCGATGATCGCCGTTATCAGGTCGACCCCGAAGGCCAGGTGGATCGACTCGTCCTTCAGCACGTAGCGGATGAGGGTGCCCAGACCCTTGAGGAGGCGCCGGCGCTCGAAGGACAGGCCGACCATGAAGCCGGTGTAGAAGAAGATGCCCTCCATGATCACGTAGTAGCCGACCAGGTTGCGGATCAGGTGGCGGAGGCGGTCGTCCTCGTCGGTGAAGTTACCCTCGATGAGCGCCCGGGTCAGCTCCGTCTCGAACTGCTCCTTCGCCTTCATCTCCGGGTGGGTGGCGTGCATCTTGAAGATCGCCTCCCGATCCAGGTTGAGCGTCTTGATCACGTAGTCGAAGGTAACCGTGTGGTTCATCTCCTCGTACGCCTGCCGGCCCAAGTACAGCCGGGCCTCCGGTATCGGCAGCTGCGGGTAGAGCGCCATGACAAGGTTGTTGGCGACCAGGCTCTCCGAGGTGCAGAAGAAACCGAGCATCCAGGTGACGTAGTGCTTCTCGACTTCGGTAAGAGCGCTGTTCCACTGCTCGACGTCCTCGGAGAGTGGGATCTCCTTGGGGAACCAGGTGTTGGCGCAGCCCTGGTCGAAGTAGTCCAGGGCGAAGGGGTAACGGATGTCCCCCAGCTCGACTGCGTCGTACGTGGAGTTCCAGCTTCCAGCCCGGCGTGCGTCTAGGGAAGTGACCGGCCGCAGGTCTTCGAGGTCCTCGGTCTTGGTGGCCATCTCTCGCTCCTTCTCCCGACGTCGCCGGGAATTGCGTAGTTCCATTTTACCCCAATATGTCGGGTCCGTGACGTGCTGGACACCACATCTTGGGGAGCGGTGGCGTAATTACATACGCGTACTTACAAGCCTGTCAAGCGCGATGCGACAAAAAGGTACGAGGGAAATACAGGCGAACATACGTTCGATACTATACCGCCGACGACGGTGCTTGAAGCGCCCACTGCCGACTTTTTTAGCTGACTTCCGCCTCAGACGAACCGAATTCCCGACTCGTCCGGCTCCTGGACGACTCGGGCGCAGGTCGGGCAGTACAGGCGGTGCTCGAGCGGCGTGCCGCAAGCCGCATGCCTTGCGGTTTCGTCGCTGCCGGCTCGCCGGGCGCCCCAGGCGGCGAGCAGCTGAAGTGCGCCGGCCAGCTCTCGTCCTTCGCCGGTTAGCTCATACGAAAGGCGGAGCGGCCGTCGAGAGTACGGGCTTGAGGTCACCACACCTTCCTTCTCGAGCTGCCTCAGGCGCTGCGACAGGATGTTGGGGGCGATTCCCGACACGGCGGTCTGTAGGTCGTTGAACCGGCGGGGCCCGGCGAGAAGTGCCTCCACCAGCAGGAGGCTCCACCGGTCGCCGACGCGGGCGGCGGCATGGGCCAAAGGCGACTCATCAACAGGCATCCCAGTCATCGTATGCGGCTCCGTCCGCCATCGACTGTACCTGCCTTTAGATGCTAACTTGTATATTGCAAGTCACAAGGGAGGGACTATGGGTGTACTGGAAGAGATAGCCGCCGCCGTCCGTAACGTGACGGAACGGTCGGGCGGCTCGGTCGTCGGCATTGGCGACCGGTTTGGCCTGGGGTCGGGAGTCGTTGTGGCGGAAGGCAGGGTCGTCACCAACGCCCACAACGTCCGAAGCGAAGAGGTGTCGGTCACTTTCTCCACCGGCCGGAAGACGACCGGCCGAGTCGCCGGGCTGGACCAGGAGGGGGACCTGGCGGTGGTGGCCGTCGACACGGCCGATGCGGCACCGCTCGCCTTCGCCGAACCCACCAGCCTTTCCGTCGGTCTGCCAGTCTTCGGTGCCTCGAATCCGGGAGGACGAGGGCTTCGTGTGACC
>DATAAN010000182.1:0-17484 GCA_036260105.1 Actinomycetota bacterium | reverse complement strand
GCATGATCCTCGGAGCCCTGTGGATGCGCAAACTAGTGCAAGTGGAGGTGTGAGGATGGAAGGCCTTTTGTTCTTCATGAGCATCGCCGCAGTAGCCGGCGGGCTCGGCATGGCCGCCATCGGGATCGGCCAGTCCATCTCGGGTCGCCGGGTAGCCACCTCCGCCAGCGAGGTGCTGCTCAGCGAAGGTCCCGGGTACGCCGAGGAGATCGAGCGTCCGTTCTCCGAGCGGCTCCTCGGTCCGGCGTGGGGTACGTTCCGCAGGATGGGACGGACCCTCACCCCGACCTGGCAGATGAAGCGGATGCGCAGGCACGCTCAGCTCGCGGGGCTCGGCCCCGGGGGCGTGGAGGGCCTGCTGGCCATCAAGGCGGCCGCGGTTGCCGGCGGCGCAACCCTGATCCCGCTGGCGATGGCAGCCCTCGGTGCGAGCTTCGGCCCGGTAGTCCTGTGGGCGATCATCGGCGGAGCGTTCGGCTTCTTCCTGCCCGATCTGTGGATCGCCAAGAAGGGTGAAGCCCGTCAGAACGAGATCCGCCGGATGCTCCCGGAGACCATCGACCTGATGGCCATCGCAGTGCAGGCCGGCATGGGTCTGGAAGGCGCTATCGACCTGGTCGCCCGGAAGCTGCCGGGTGCCCTGGGCGAGGAGCTGCAGCGGCTGCTGCAGGAGATCCAGCTGGGCTCCAGCAGGCGCCAGGCTCTGCAGAAGCTGCGTGAGCGGACGGAGATCAGCGAGCTGTCGACGTTCGCCATGGCTCTGATCCAGGCCGACGCCATCGGCAGCCCGGTGGCCGAGGTGCTACAGACGCACGCAGGTGAGATGCGGATGCTGCGCCGTCAGCGGGCTCGTGAGACGGCGGCGAAGCTGCCCGTCAAGCTGCTCTTCCCGTTGCTGCTGTGCATCTTCCCGGCTCTGATGGTGATCGTCATCGGTCCCGCCATCGTGTCGATCGTGGATGCTTTCACCAGCGGCGTCATCGGTTAGCTACATCCGGCCGGCTCCCTTCGGGGAGCCGGCACCGGAGCTGGTTTCAAAGGCCTCCCGCCCCCCTCGGGAGGCCTTTGTCATTCCCGCGTCAGCTCCGCTTCGCATAATCCGGCCGCCTCTAGAATGGTCGGATGCCGAAGATTCCGGCCGCCGAGCGAGCCTCGGAACTCCGCAACCTCCCCCAGGTCGACCGCCTGAGCGGGGCGCTGCCGCAATCGGCGGCCCCCACACTCCGGGTGGCGGCCGCCCGCCGGGCGATCGCCGACGCCTCCGACGCCATACTGGCCGGCAAGCCGGCCCCTTCCTTCGACGAGATAGTCGCCGCTGCATCCGGCGTGCTAGAGGCGCAGCGGCGCCGGCGCCTGCGGCGAGTGGTGAACGCCACCGGCGTGCTGCTCCACACGAATCTCGGGCGCGCCCCTCTTTCCGAGGAGGCCCAGCAGCTAATGGCCGAGGTGGGCGCCGGCTACTCCAACCTGGAGTTCGACCTGGCCCGGGGAAGGCGCGGGAGCCGCTACGACCACTCGACCGAGATGCTTACTACCCTGACGCGGGCGGAGTCCGCTCTGGTGGTGAACAACAATGCGGCCGCCGTGCTGCTCGCTCTTGCCGGACTGGCCCGCGGCAGGGAGGCGATCATCTCGCGAGGCGAGCTGATCGAGATCGGCGGAGAGTTCCGCATACCCGAGATCCTCGCCGAGTCCGGAGCGATCATGCGGGAGGTCGGCACGACGAACCGCACGCACCTGAAGGACTACGCCAACGCGATGGGGCCCGACACCGGCGCCATCCTCAAGGTCCACCCCTCCAACTACGAGGTGACCGGGTTCACCGCCTCGGTGCCCTCCCGGCAGCTGGCGGAGCTCGCCCGGTCGAACGGCGTGGCGTTCATCTCCGACGTGGGGAGCGGCCTGCTGAGCCGCAATCTGCCCGGCGGCGTGCCCGAGTGGCTGACCCGTGAGCCGGCGGTTGCCGATGCGGTGGACGAGGGCGCCGACGTCGTCACCTTCTCCGGCGACAAGCTGCTGGGGGGGCCGCAGGCCGGCATTCTGGTCGGCCGGTCCGAGGCCTTGAGCAAACTCCGCCGCAGCCCACTGCTGCGGGCCTTCCGCACCGACAAGACCACTCTCGCCGCACTGGACGCCACGCTGGCGGCCTACCTGGAAGGGAACCTGTCCCGCATCCCGTTCTGGCGTATGGCGCTCCTTCCGGCGGGCGAGATCGAGTCCCGTGCTCGGGCGCTCGCCGAAGAGCTGCCGGTCGAGCAGGCTAAGGTGGACGTCGAACCGGGGTTTTCGACTACCGGCGGAGGGTCGGCTCCCTCCAGCCGCATCCCGACCGCAGTGCTTCGCATCGCCCCCCAGACGGCGGGCGCCCAGGATTTGTCCGCTGCGCTGCTGGCATCCGACCCTCCGGTGGTGGCGCGGATCGAGGACGGCGCCCTGCTCATCGACCTCCGTACCGTAGCTCCGGCCGACGACTCCACCGTCGGGGCGGCGCTGCGGAAGGCGCTCGGCGGGAGCTCGGCCTCCTAAGATGCCGGTCATCGGCACCGCCGGCCATGTCGACCACGGCAAGAGCACGCTGGTCAACGCGCTGACCGGCATCGACCCCGACCGGCTGGCCGAGGAGAAGCGCCGGGGGTTGACCATCGACCTCGGCTTCGCCTGGTTCACCACTCCCAACGGACGCGAGGTGGGCATAGTCGACGTCCCCGGTCACGAGCGGTTCATCAAGAACATGCTCGCCGGAGCCGGAGCCATCACCGTCAACCTGTTCGTGGTTGCGGCCAACGAGGGCTGGATGCCCCAGTCGCAGGAGCACCTGGACATCCTGCACCTACTCGGCATCTCCTCCGCCATCGTTGTGCTCACCAAGGCCGATACGGTTTCCGCCGAGGAGCTGGACGTGCTCCGGGAGACGGTCGCCGGCAGAATCGCGGGAACCACGCTGGCCGGCTCGCACATCCTCGCGGTGTCGGCGGTCACCGGGCACGGAATGCCGGAGCTCGTCGAGGCCATCGATCGCCTGCTCGAACAGACGCCTCCACCCCCGGACCTCGGGCGGCCTCGCCTGTGGATCGACCGGGTCTTCACAATTAAGGGGTCCGGGACCGTCGTGACGGGCACCCTGGGCGGGGGCTCCGTGGAGGTGGACCAGGCGGTAGAGGTTCTGCCCGGCGAGGTGCGAGCCCGCATCCGCACCATCCAGTCGCACCGAACCCAGTGGACGAGGCTCGGGCCGGGAAACCGTACGGCGCTCAACCTAGTCGCCTCCGACGTCAAAGCTCTCGCCCGAGGTCACTCGCTCGGGGAAGTGGGGCACTGGCGTACGACCGACAAGCTGATGGCCTCCCTCAGCTTCCTCCCCCATCTGGACCACGTGCCCAAGGAGAGGGGCGCCTACAAGTTCCACGTGGGATCCGTGGAGATCGACGCCACCCTGAGGTTCTTGCAGGAGCCGGCCGCCCTCGGCGAAGCCGGCCTGGCGGCAATTCGCCTTGCCCGCCCGACCGTCCTGGACTTCTCCGACCGCTTCATCCTGCGCGACTCGGGACGCCAGCAGACGGTCGGCGGAGGCACGGTGCTGGAGCCGCACCCCGGCAAGTTCAGGGGCGACGCCGCCGTGGCGGCCGCCCGAACTCGTGTGACCGCGGGGACTCGCGAGCAGTATCTGGTGGTTCTTCTGAACGAAACCGGCTTTCTCGCCAGGGAAGAGGTGTTCGTGCGCACGGGCGTCCGTCCGGAGGCGGCCGTTGATCTGGCGGTCCTTGCCTTCCCGAGCTTCGTCGTCTCGCCGGAGGCGTTCGAGCGGCTGGGGAGCCAGGTGCTGGCTCATGTGCGCTCCTACCAGAGAGCGCACCCGCTGGACGCCGGTCTGCCGCTCACCACCCTGCGCTCGGCGCTGAGGCTGGACCACCGGTTCGTGGACGAGCTGGTCGAGGAGATGAACCGGCGCCGCATGGTGGTGTCCGACGGAGGCTCGGTTCGCACCCCGGAATTCCAGCCCCGAATACTCGCTCCTGAGCGGGATAAGATCCTGGCCGAGCTGTCAGCCGCCGGCGCCTCCCCTCCGACGGTGGCGCAGCTGTCGGAGAGCTACGGCGCGGACATGGTGAGGGCGATGGTAAGGGCGGGCGAGCTGATACAGGTGAGTCAGGACTTCGTCTACCTGCGCAGCTACGTGGACGAGGTGAAAGAGCAGCTGCGGTCACTTGTTGCCGCGACGGGCCCCTTCACAGTGGCGCAATTCCGGGACCGGATCGGGACGACGAGGAAGTACGCTGTGCCCTTCCTGGAGTACCTGGACCGCACGGGCTTCACGATCCGTCAGGGCGACCTGCGCAAGCTCGGTCCGAAGGCCTGAGAATGGCCAGTCCCCAATCACGAGTGGGGGGAACGAGCGGCTCCAGACCCGCGTCGCAAGCAGCTTCAGCTTTTCGAGACGGGGTACACCCAATCGGGCGATCGGCACAACGCCGGCGCTGCGCACGCAGTCTTAACGTAGAGGTGTGGGCATGAAGATAGGCATCATCGGGGCGGGCATGATCGGCGGAACCCTCGCCAAGCAGTTGACCGCCCTTGGTCACGAGGTATCCATCGCAAACTCGCGAGGGCCGGAGACGCTCCGCGAGGTTGCCGAGGAGACGGGCGCTCGTCCCGTCACGGTCACCGAAGCAGGGCACGCCGGCGAAATAGTGATCATCTCGATCCCAATGCTGGCGGTGCCCCACCTGCCTGCCGATCTTTTCTCCGGCGTCTCGGACGATGTTGTCGTCATAGACACCGGGAACTACTATCCCGCCCGCGACGGCCGCATCGAGCCCATCGAGAACGGTCAGGCGGAGACCGCGTGGGCGGCCGAGCGTTTAGGCCGGCCCCTGATCAAAGCCTTCAACAACATCGCCGTCCAGAGCCTGCGGGAAAAGGTTCGTCCGAAGGGCGACCCAAGCCGAATTGCGCTCCCGGTTGCCGGTGATTCGCCGGAGGCCAAGGAGAAGGCGATGAACCTCGTCGACGAGCTCGGCTTCAATCCGGTCGACGCCGGAACCCTGGAGGATTCCTGGCGGCAGCAACCGGGGACGCCGTGCTACGGCGCTGACCTCGATGCGCCCCGGCTGAAAGAGGCCCTCGCCGCCGCGGACCACAGCCGCCAGGCCGATTACCGCTACCAGGCCAACGAAGCTATTCGCCCGTACTTCGAGTAACACCGAGGAGTAGAGGGCGCCTTAACGGTTCGTGTAAGGGCGTTGCGCCCCGCCAGCGAGTTTTGTACGCGCCCGACTGCCTGGAAAGGCGCACCTGGGGATCTACTAGTCACCGTGATCTCGGAGGCCTTTTTCAGCTGGCAGCGGCTCGGCGGGATGTCCGGGCACAGTTAGCCGTATGCGACATTCCAGGGTGAGCTGAACCAAACGTTACCAGCCATGCATTGGCCTTTCGAGATCCCCACCACTCATCGACAAGACGGCTGCCGAACCTTAGGGTGAACGTGCTGGAATGTGCTTGACTGCTGGGTGCGGAGCGGATGACGTCGGAATTCTCCTCGCCAGACAAGGGCACGGAATCGGCGCCACGGTCGACTCCGAGCGGCCCGGTGCAGGCGGACGACCTTCCATCCAGCGGCGACGATACCGGGCGTTATCGGATGCCCTCCAGCCATCTCTTCATCGGCCGTGACTGGGAACTAGCCCAGCTTCGGAGCGCACTAACCGAGGCGCAGGGTGGACGAGGCCAGCTCTTCCTTGTAAGCGGTGAAGCGGGAATCGGAAAGACCCGACTCGCGGGGAGGTTCGCAGCTTTCGCGGAGACTCGGCAGGTGAACGTGCTGTGGGGACGGTGTTGGGAAGGGGAGGAGACCCCTGCCTTTTGGCCTTGGATCCAGGTTCTGCGGACGATCGTCTTCAATTTGGATCGGAATGCAGGAGGTCGCATTTGCGGCGACGGCGCCCCGGAGACGAGTGCTCTGATAGGAGAGCTCAAAGAGTTCCTCTACGCTCACGCAACAACCGCACCCCACCTCCCGGCTGATCAGGCACGTTTCCGCTTCTTCGACGCGGCGAGCACCTTGATCTGTAGCGCCGCAGCAGCCGCTGGCCCCCTGATCCTCATCTTGGAGGATCTGCATGACGCGGACCGTTCCTCGCTAGTGCTTTTGGAGTTTCTCGCCCGCCAGCTTCCCGGGATCCCGGTACTCGTGGTCGGCACCTACCGGGACTCCGAGGCTGATTCGAACGAGCAAATCAGGAGTGCCCTCCGAACGATCGTCGCAAGGGCTCATCACATCTCTCTAAAGGGACTTCGACGGCATGAAACAGCCGAGTTTCTAAGCCAGGGCTTTGAACTCCATCTACCGGAAGAGAGTCTCTCGGCAATACAGGAGGCCACGGCCGGTAACCCGTTCTTTCTCGATGAAGTTGCGCGCAGGCTCGTGGCGGAAACAGATCTCTTGATGGTTCCAGGCGGGCTGAAGGTTCCCGAAGGCCTCAAGGCGCCGATTCTCAGCCGCATAGGTCGGCTGACCACAGATACACAAGAGCTGCTGAGCCTGGCGTCAGTTATCGGGCGGGAGTTCCCTCTGGAGCTTCTGGTCACCGCAAGTGGAATAGCACGGAGCAGGGTGCTCGCCATGCTCGGAGAGCTTGCCGCGCTTAGGTTTGTCGATCCCGCCGGATTCGGGCTCGGTCCTTACCGGTTCGTTCACTCGCTCGTTCGAGACATCATCCACCAGGAGATGCCGGCTGAGGAGCGAAGGCGCCTTCATCACCTGGTGGGGAGGGCGATGGAGGAACTGTATGCCAACAATTTGGATCCCCATCTAGATCACCTTGCCCACCACTTCTCGGAGGGAGCAGTCTTCGGAGATTCCGAGCGGGCGATTGAGTACTCCCGGCAGGCCGGGCAGCGAGCGACGCGTCAGTTCGGGTACGACGAGGCCATAGGTCACTACCGGAGGGCTCTCGATCTCATGAGGGACGCTCACCAGCCGGACGAGAGAAGATTCGACCTGACGCTGGCCCTGGGTGACGCTCAGTGGTGGGCGGGCCGGATAGCCGAAGCGAGCGAGACGTTCCAATCGGCGGCATTTCTGGCCCGGACAATGAGCGATCGACATCGCCTGGCCGAAGCGGCCCTTCGCGTGGGGGAGGTGGGCTACGGCGGCGTCTATATGCAGGCCTGGTCGTTCGACCCTCTCAAGGTGGACCTGCTCAGTGAGGCCGCAGAAGCTCTGAGAGAGGAGGAATCCCTCCTCAAGGTGCGTGTGATGGCTCGGTTGTCCACCGCTCTCTACTTCTCGCCTTTCGATTCTTCGTCCCGGCGGGATGTACTTAGCCGAGCTTCCGTAGGCCTCGCCCGCCGTCTCGGAGATCGGGCGACGCTCGCCTACGCCCTGAATGCCCGTCACCTCGCCGTGTGGGGGCCGGACAACCTGGAGGAACGACTGGCGCTTGCCGCCGAGATCGTTGAGCTCGCGCAGCAAGCGAGAGACTTCTCCCTTGAACTCGCCGGACGTGTCTGGCGGGTGGCGGATCTGCTTGAGCAAGGCGACGCGGGAGCGGCTGACCGGGAGATTGAGGCGTACGAGTCCCTGGCCCAACGGGTTGGGTACACCCAGTTCCGGGCACACGCTTTCATGCTCAGGGCAATGCAGGCGATGTTGCGGGGCGACTTTGCAGACGCTGAGGGCCTTGCTATGCGTTCGCTCGAGCTTGGGGAGCGAATCGGGGATGCGAACGTCGTGCTGTCCCACCATGTTCAGATGGCGGTGCTCCGATCTTTGCAGGGACGAGGACAGGAGAGCGGACGTTACCTCGAGCTCGTAGAGCGCGAACACCCGCCCGAGCTCGGGAAGCTCGTGAAAATGGCGCTCCTTTGTCAGGCTGGTGAGATAAGTGACATCGAGGACGCCTTTCCCGCCATGTGGCGCGGGAAGGATAGGATTCCGCCGGCCTTCTGGTTGGCCTTGGCTGCCGTGGGCTTAACGGCGCTTGCAGTTTCGTCCGGCAAGATTAGCGAGGGAGCATTGATCTACGACCTCGTGCTTCCCTACGAGCGCCGCTGGGCGCTGGCCGGCCGGGACGCGGTTGCCTGCATCGGGCCGGTGGCTCACAGCCTCGGGATGCTGGCGGAAAGCCTTTCTCGTTTCGACGCGGCGGCTCGACACTTCGAGGTAGCTCTGGAAACGGCACAAAGAGCTGGCTCTCGACCCTACCTGGCGCTCACCCAAGGCGCGTACGGCGCAATGCTGGCGCGCCGGGGTAGAACTTTGGATCTCAAGCGCGCAGCTTTACTACTCGAGGATGCCCTTACGACGGCGACCAAACTCGGCATGAATCAGCTCCACGACGACGTCAAGACGGCGCAAGCGGGGTTGGTGGGCGGCGGCTTGCAGAAAGCATCAGAGTTGGATGCGTTCGTCAAGGAATCCCATGCCACTGCCCTCTTCCGACGTGAGGGAGAGTACTGGACGGTTGGATTCGCAGGGTCCGTGGTTCGGATGAAAGATGGCAAGGGCCTGGGATACCTGCAAAGGCTGCTGGCCGCTCCTGGGCGGGAACTTCATGTGCTGGATCTGGCTGGAGGAGCCTCACCTGCTCCGGCGCGACTGGTCCAACGGCCTTTCTCTGAGAGTTATTCGCTCACGGGAATGGATGCAGGAAACGTGCTGGACCCGACAGCGAAGGCAGCGTATCGGCGGAGGCTTGACGAGCTCAATCAAGACCTCGAGGAAGCAGAGAGCTATTCCGATCTTGAGCGAGCAAGTCGGTTGCGCGCAGAGATCGACTTCATCACTGACGAGCTGGTCGGCGCGATCGGCCTGGGCGGCAGAGACAGGACTTCCAGCTCAGCCGCCGAACGTGCCCGCTCGACTGTTACCAAGTCGCTTCGGAGTACGCTGCAGCGGATTGCGAAGATCCATCCGACGCTTGGCGACCATCTCTCGGCGACCGTCAAGACCGGTTATTACTGCTCTTATCTGCCGGATCCTCGAGTTGGCCTCAAGTGGACGTTCTGAAGCACAAGGGCTAGCGGGTACGGCGTCGCCCGTGGGTGCCCTGCGCCGGCGAAAGGGTCCGGCCAGCGTTTTTCCAGATCGGGAGCTACGGGTTCTCAAAATGCAAACCCGGCGGACCTCAGGATGCACCCGCTTGGGCGCCTGCCTCCTCCCGGATGTGACGCCCTTTTTCCCGCTAAATGCTCTGGAGGGCGTCCGGCGTCGAAAGGAGATTCCATGGTAGTGCTTCGTAAATCCGAGGGCAGGATTCTGTTCCAGCTGGAGGGCGTGGGGGAGGCCCGCAGAGTGGACTCTGGAGACGTAACGGTTGAGTTCGGACATCTGGAAGCACCGTTAGACCTCACTCCCCTGTTTCGCGGTCTTCCCGATGACATGTGCCAATGCCGGCATCAGGGCTACGCGGTCCGCGGACGGCTCGGCTTCAAGACCAAGGAGGGCGTCATCAATGTCGACGAGGGGGAAGCATTCGACATCCCCCCGGGCCACATCTTCCTCCCAGAACCTGGGTGCGAATGGGTGATGTTCAGCGCAACGGAGGAGCAGCGAAAGACCGATGAGGTGGTCCAGCGAAACGTCGCTGCCGGAGCAAGCATCTAGAGATCCGAATTCATTGGGGCTCGGGCCGGCGTGCAACGACGTACCTGACGAACGGACCGGACAGCGGAGGCAGGATCGCAGTCTGGATATAACCCGTCCGATGCAGCATCAGCTTCACTTCCTCCGGGGAAAGAGGCCGGCTGCCGCACAAGGCGCACGCGAGGCGAAACAAGGAAGGTGCCAAGGTGTCTCCGGATGTCGGAGGCACCTGGGCTATGAGCCAACCACCTGGCCGCAACGCCGTGAAGACTGCCCGCAATCCCGACTGGAGCACATCGGTAGGCAAGAACAAGACGGGCAGATTCGCCAGCGTAAAAGTGGACTCCTCCTGCATAGCTTCTACGCCGATGCGCCTCAGATCTATCCGATTGGCAAGGCCAGCCTTCTCGACATTTTTCCGCCCCTCGACGAGGGCCGGCTCGTGTGGGTCGATGCCGACTACTTGGAGATCTGGAAAGTGCCGGCACATCGCAATCGCGATGGACGCGACCCCTGTTCCGACATCCAAAAAGGCTGCCCCCGGCTTCTGCAGCTCGTTCTTCAGCCCCTCGAGGGTTGGAATCACTTGGGTCGTCCACGCCGGTACGACGCCCGTGGAGAAGGTGCCCTGGGCTTGAAGTAGCTCGGGGTCTGAGTAAGTCCAGCCAGAGGTGAGGGTTCGGGAGCGCGCTCTTTGCACAGTTTGGGCACCCTGTAATAGGGCCGAATGCATTGCGGCGCTCAAGGTCGCACTTTCCCAGTTCGGAATCGCCGCCAGTTCTGCGTCTGCTACAAAACCTGCCCCTTCCCGTCTCGCCAACCCCAACGCTCGTAGCACATCGAGCAGGGATTCAACGATGGGAAGCGGGATTCCGATGTCCGAGGCGATACCCTCCGGCGAGGAGACCTGTCGCAACTCCCTTACGATCCCGGCCTCCATCGAGGCGCAGAGGGCGGAGAGGGCCCACGTGGACAACGTAAGTTCGCCGACTATCTGACGATAGTTCGTCACTTTTCGGCTCCCGTTTCGATCCGCCCTCTACCGCACTTGGAAGTTCATCCTAGGCGTCGAGGTTGGCCCGAAACACCCTCTTTCTGGAAGCTCTGGGCAGTTCGCAGGCCCTTAAGCGGCGCCCACCCGGACAACTCATGAAGGAGTGCACCGCTCAATGCCCAAGCGAACAAGCCTGCAGCGCCGGTCGGTGACCTCGCTTTCCCATCTGTTCCGTCCTTTTTCCCGCCTAGCTGACAAGAGCAGACCACGGGAGGGGCCTGTGGTTTATGGAGAAAGGGGACACGACATGGGCGAAGCGGCTGACGTCATGCACAGGGATATCGCGGCGTTCAACAATCGGGATGTGCACGAGATCATGGCAGTGCACTGCTCCGACTGTGAAAAGGCGGTTCCGGGAGCGCTCCTGCGCGGCAGAGACCAGGTCGTTGCCTGGCGGTCAGCACTTTGGGAGGCGTTTCCCGACGTTCAGTTGCAGGTCACACGGGTCGTCGAACAAGGTTCGTCAGTGGCCATCCAGGGTGTGGCGAGGTCGACACACAAAGGAACGTTGAGGAGCGCCGGCGGAGACATACCGCCTACCGGACGTAACGTGGAGCTCACCTGGTCAGATGACTACGAGATCCGAGGAGGCCGAATAGTGTCAACCCGGCTCCACTATGACCAGCTTGCGATCCTGGAGCAGCTTGGTCTGACGCCGGTGTCTGCCCTGTGGGAGCGGGCAGGGACCCGTGCCGGGCCCTCTCTATAGCAGAGGCGGGACCGCGGAGCATATCCTTGTTAGTCGGCTCGATCGGACTGAGTTGGACCAAACTATCCACAGTCCGGGGGCCGGTCTCAACGAGGAGCATGACCTGGCATGAGTCAGGAGCAGGACTGGCTGTGGAACCGCTCGATGCCGGAAATCTACGACCGGTTCCTCAAAGAAACAATCTTCCTGCCACACGCCCGGGCCTTGGCGGACAGGGCTGCCGGCGTAGGAGCGGAGCGGGTCCTCGAGACGGCAGCCGGCACGGGGGTTCTAACCGCCGAGTTGGTGCAAGCCATGCCGACCGCCCAGATCACCGCAACGGATCTCAATCAGGCAATGGTGGACCATGGCTCGAAAAGGGTACTGGGAGCGGTCTGGCGCAGAGCTGATGCGATGGAACTACCGTTCCCCGATGCCTTCTTCGACCTCGTCGTATGCCAGTTCGGCGTCATGTTCTTCCCCGATCGGCGGGCTGCGTTCGCCGAAGTAGCGCGGGTCCTGCAGCCCGGAGGCCGGTTCTTGTTCAACACCTGGGACGTCATCGAGCGCAGTCCGATGTCGGCAGCAGTGGCGGCCGGAGTCGCTAGGAGCTTTCCCGACGACCCGCCGATGTTCTTGGAGAGGACCCCGCACGGCTATAACGACGTGGAGGTTATCACCGGCGACTTGCACGCCGCCGGTCTGCAGCCCGGTGACGTCGAGCACCTATCGCTGGAGGGTCACGCCCCGACGGCTGCCGGCATCGCCATTGGCTTTTGCCTTGGCTCTCCCCTGCGCTTCGAGATCGAGGCGCGCGGCTCGTTGGACGAAGCCGTCAATTCGGCAACCGAGGAGCTCACGAGGCGACTGGGCGCCGAGTCTTTGACTGCGGAGATGGGCGCAATCATCTTCACCGCTTCGAGGCCCGCCGAGGATTAGTCGACCGAATAATCGATAAGGAAAATCGTCGCCCCGGCCTCGACCTGGATGCCTTAAGGCGGGTACCACCGCTCCGGCGGGTATCGGGACGGCATGAACATGACCGGAAGCGGTCCTACCAGCTCAGTTCAATCTCGATCTCGGACTCTTCGCCTACCTCCACCTCGACCTTCAGCTCCACCTCGGCCGGCACTTTGGCCGTGAAGCGCATCCCGTTGCGAAGGAACTCGATCTGGTTGTGCCGGGCCAGCTGGTCGGCCAGCGCCCGCAACCGGCTGGCCGCCTCCTCCCGGCTCATGGACTGCTTATCCGTTATCTCGAGCAGCTCGTCGGCCACAGCCTGCCTCCTTTTGTCGGTGGCTGCAGCTTCCGCAGCCGGTTCTGAATCTAGTCGCTGTCCACCTCGGCCGGCGCCTCCAGGTCGGCTGCGTCCGGCGCCTCGTTGGTCGGCTCCACCATCAGCATCAGTCCGGACACGCCCTTAACCTTCACCGGACTTCCCTCGCCTATCGCCGCCCCCAGGGTTCGCGCCCTCCACAGGGTCCCTCGAGCCATGACCTGCCCGTCGGGTGCGATGTCGGTGCGCGCCACGCCGACCGCTTCCATCAGCCCCTCGGCACCGGGGAGCGGCCTCGCGGTACGGGCGCGGATCGCCGACGTCATCACCGAGACGAAGAAGAGCGCCGTCATGATGGGCCCTGCGATGCCGGCCGCCCAGCCCAGACGGAGCTCCGGGTGTGCTCCCGAGTACAGGAAGACCGTCCCGGCCAGCAGGAGCACCGCTCCGCCGAGGGAGAGCCCACCCAAGCCACCGCGTGACAGGTCCAGGGTCAGCAAGGCGAAGGCCGCCACCAGCGCCGCAACCGCCGGCCAGGAGACCGGCAGGGCGGAGAAGGCGTAGAAGCTGAAGCCAAGCGCCGCCGCACCGGCGACGCCGCCGGCCCCCAGTCCCGGGTTGTAGAGCTCGAACAGGATGCCGAAGAAGCCGACCAGCAGCAGCAGGTAGGCGAACTCCGGTCGCAGCGCGCTGTGGGCCAGCCGCTCCAGCAGGGACATCTTGACGAAGCGCAGGGTCAGCGGATCCGTCGGCAGCGTGACCTGCTCTCCACCGGCCGCCAGACCCAGACCCTTCAGAGATTGCAAGAGCTCCTGGACGGTCGCGGCCGTCCCGTCCGCCAGTCCGAGGTCCACCGCCTCGCGGGCCGTTACCTGGACCGATAGCACCCGATCGAGCGCGTCGCCGCTCAGGTTCCGTCCCCGGTCCTCCGCCGCCTCGGCGATCGCCGATCGGGTTGACCCGTTGTCGCCCTCGCCGGACCCTTCGTAGCTCGCCAGATCCAGAGGATGCGCCGGTCCGATCGTCGCATCGGGCGCTATCACGGCCCGGTGGGCGGCCAGCGCAAGGGCTACCGCAGCGGAACCGGCCCGGGCGTCGCCGGGGGCGATCCACACCACTACCGGAACCCTGGACTCCACCATCGCGTGGAGGACCGGCTGAACGGAAGCGTCGAGCGCACCCGGCGAGTCCACGCGTAACAGGACCACCGCCGAGTCGTTGGCTTGAGCCTCGGAAAGCTGCCGGACGAGGAAGCTGATCGCCGGCGCGTCCAGGTAGCCGCTCAGCTCCAGGTAGTCGGCGGTGTTGGACCGGCCGGATTGAGTCGCCGGGCTGGCGAGCGCGCCGACCGGCAGAAAGTGCAGAAAGGCCGAAATCAGAAGGATCAGCGTAGCGGGGAACCGCCGGCGGGGCGTGGTGGTACGGGGCAACGGGTCTCCTGAACTCTCCATATAATGACGACCATGCTCAAGACCCAGAAAGTCACCATCCAGGAACTCAAGGCCCAGATCGCCAATCGTATCGCCGATTACGGCATCCCCCAGGGGGTCGGCTCCTCCGGCACCGTCGAGATCTTCCTCGCCTCAGGCGTCGTCCGCACCTTCCGCGCTCACTGGACCGGCTTCCGGCTGGCGTTCGAGCGGCCGACCATCGTCATGAAGTGCTCTCTGAAGGACGGCAGCTTCTGGGCTGAGGGCTACATCTCACCGGACCAGGCGAGCTGGGTGCTGATCTTCCGCAAGAAGCCCCACAAGTCCCGCGGCACGGGCGCGGAGCGCCCGGACGACAAGTTCTCCTCTCCACAACAGCTCGAGACGTCCCGGGAGATTACGGCCGAGCGGGTCAAGGCCGGCCTGGTGGCGGACGAGGAGTGCATTCGCTACGAGGACTTCGACGACCCGATCGAGGCGGCGGACGAGTTCTTCAACTACTTCTCCTTCTACGCCCTTCGGGCGGTCGAGCTCGACTGGTCGGGCTTCGGATTCGTCGTCGACCCCTCGATCCGGTGGGACGACATGTCCTTCGACACCAAGACCATGCCCGACATGGCAAGGGTCGATGAGGGCCTCAAGCGCTCGGACATCCTCTGGATCAACGTCGACGCCGATCCCGGCGGCCGGCCGATTCCCTGCTGGTTCCTCTACACCAAGGACAAGCGGCTGTTCATCCTGTCGGGGGAACCGACTCAGAGGATTCCCTACGCCGCCGAAGCCCGCCGGGCGCGGGTAGTCACCCGGTGGAAGGGGCGCGACGCCACGATGGTTGAGTTCGACGCCAAGGTGCGGCCCATCACCGCCGCCGACAGGGGAGAGTTCGAGGAGATCGCGCAGCAGCTGGTCGCCAAGCGCCAGTCGGTCAGGGGCGGAGCGGCGGAGACCATCGAAAGCTGGCTGCGCGACGCCGTCATCCTGGAGCTGTTGCCGGAAGCCTGATCCGGCTTCCCATTCGAGTTGGCCTCCCCACCCGACGCTGCAGAGCTCTCTCAGGCCGCCTTCCTTCTGAGGCTGTCCGCGCGCCCGGTGATCCTGGCCGGCGGAGGGGTGGCCCGCGCCGGCGCCGAGGAGCAGCTGGCGCGGGTGGCCGAGGTGCTCGACGCCCCGGTGATCACTACCTGGAACGGCAAAGGGACGCTTCCCGACGCCCATCCGCTCGCTGCAGGGGCTCTGTTCGGCCGCCCCGAGGCAGGCCGGTTGCTCGAGTCGGCCGACACCGTCTTCGCCCTTGGCACCACCTTGGACCCGGGGCCCGGGTCGCCCCAGCTCGACCTTCCCGCCCAGATGATCCAGATCGATGCGGACCGGGCGCAGCTGGGCCGTCGTTACCCGGTGCGGCTCGGCATCGAGGCGGACATCCGGGAGGCGCTCACCGGCATCCTGACCGCCCTGGAGGCGCCCAACCCGCTGAAAGGGGCCGCCGACCGGACCTCCCTCGCTCCCGATGAACGAACCGGTCCCGGAAGAGCAGCCGAGCTTCGCCAGGCGGCGATCCGCCGGGCCGAGGAGTCCGGCCCCGCTCAGATGGCGGCTCTTGCGGCCATCCGGCGGGCTCTTCCGGCGGATGCAACCATCCTCCACCGCAACCCGGCTTCGGCCCCCTGGTTCTTCCCGTTCTTCGAGGTCGCAGGGCCGGGCACCTGGGTGCTTGCCGAGGAGGGCTCGCAGTTCCCGGTCGCCGAGGCCGCCGCGGCGGCGGGCGGCGCCCCCGGACCCCTGGTGTGCTTCTGCGACGAAGACGAGCTGATTCCCCACCTCAAAGAGCTCGAGGGCTTGGAGGAGCCGGGGGACCTGACGTTCGTCGTGTTCACCGATCGGAGCGACGAGGGCATGGAGTCGGCGCTGGCTGCGGCGGCGAGCGAAGCCGGCCTCTCCGTTGTGGCGACCTCCGGGCAGGAGGCGCTGGCCAAGGCCCTCTCCCGCGAAGTTGCCCACCCGTCGCACTCGATTGTGGAGGCCGACCTGACGTGGGATGCCGGCCCTGAGTAGCCGGACCCGTTCCGGCGACACCAGCCGCCGGAAGGGCGTCTCAGCGCTGGCCGGTGCAGCGACCCTCGGATTGGCCCCGGTGGCCTACGGCTTCGTCGAGGCCAAGCGCTACCGGCTCAGCCGCTACACGCTCCCCGTTCTCCCTCCCGGGGCGAGCCCGATCCGCATTCTGCAGGTCTCGGACTTCCACCTCCGGCTCGGCAACCGCCGGATGATCCGGTTTCTCGAGTCGCTGACGGAAGACGAGTACGACCTGGTCTTCGCCACCGGTGACCTGCTGGGCGCCCAGGACGCCGCCGACGAGTGCCTGCGGGTCCTCAACGGCCTGCAGGCAACCACCGCCCGGATGTTCGTCTTCGGGTCCTCTGACTACTTCGCGCCGGTTCTCAAGAACTACTTCGACTACTTCCTCAAACGGCGCAGCCACGGGTCGGTGCGCAACCCGACGGAGTACTTCCGCAGCAGCCTGAAGTCCGAGGGTTGGAGAGACCTCAACAACGCCAATCTGGTGCTGGACGTCAACGCCACCCGGACCCAGGTGACGGGAATGGACGACCCGTACCTGAAGCGGGACGACCGGACGCTGCTGCGCCGAGACCCGGCGGCGGAGCTGGCGATGGTGGTCGTCCACGACCCGGCTCCGTACGACGAAGCCTTCAGCGCCGGTTACGACCTGTTGATCGCCGGCCACACCCACGGCGGACAGGTGCGTTTCCCGTTCGTGGGCGCCCTGGTCACCAACTCGACGCTCCCGACTGCGTTGGCCCGCGGGGCTTCGCGGGTCGGCGACTCCTGGCTGTTCGTCACACCCGGCGTAGGCACCGGCAAGTACGCACCCTTCCGCTTCCTGTGCCCGCCCGAGGCGTCGGCGATCACGCTGGTGGCACGTCCGGCGTAGCCCGCGGCCCCCACTGCTCCCGGTGCACGACCTCGTCGACCGGCCGGCGTCCTCGGACCAGTGACCCCGAGCGACGGTCCGGGGCTGGATAGCCGATGGTGACCAGACCGATGGGCGTAACGTCCGGCGGAATCCCCAGGAGCTCGGACAGGGCGTCGTAGCCTCGCGCATCCAGGTCGAGGAACCCCGCCGCCAGGCCTTCGTCGACCGCCGCCAGCAGAAGCAGCATGAGCGCGCACCCGGCGTCGACGTACCAGTACGGCACCGGCCAGGCGCGCTCCCGCCCGGGAACAAGCTTGTCGGGCTCCCGGTAGCGGCCGCGGTACGCCTGCTCGCTGGTGCAGATCACAATGTGGACCGGCGCGCTCGAAAGCCACGGATCGAAGCCGCGCGCGACGTAGTCCGGCTCGCCGGCGATCGCCGCGATCTCACCGCGGCGGTCGGCGTCGGTCACCACAACGAAATCGCACGCCTGGGTGTTGCCGGCGCTGGGGCCTCGGCGC
>DATAAN010000181.1:0-12208 GCA_036260105.1 Actinomycetota bacterium | reverse complement strand
CGACCGGCTCAACGGCCGCTTCATGATCGTGCGGCGGCTGAACATGCTCCCGGTCGAGTTCGTCGTGCGGGGCTACCTCGTCGGGTCCGGGTGGTCGGAGTACAAGCGCAACGGGACCATCGCCGGGATGCCGCTGCCCGAAGGGCTGCGCGAGGCGGACAAACTTCCCGAGCCGCTGTTCACGCCGGCCACCAAAGCGGTCACCGGACACGACGAGAACATCTCAGAGGACGCGGCCGGCGAGATCCTGGGGGCCGAGCGGATGCAGCGGGCGCGCGACCTGGCGATCGAGCTGTACCGAAGCGGCGCCGACTACGCCGCCGAGCGGGGGATCATCCTTGCCGACACCAAATTCGAGTTCGGCGTCGACCCCGAAGGCAACGTCGTGCTGGCCGACGAGGTCCTGACCCCGGACTCCTCCCGCTACTGGCCGGCCGACGCATGGCAGCCCGGCAGCAACCCTCCTTCGTTCGACAAGCAGTTCCTCAGGGACTGGCTGAGCGGGCTCGACTGGAACAAGGAGCCGCCGCCGCCCACCCTCCCGCAAGAGGTGATCGACGGCACCCGCAGCCGCTATATCGAGGCCTACGAGCGCATCACCGGCCAGTCGTTCGCCGACTACCTGGCGACCGTCGGGGCATGAGATTCGCCGCCCACGTCAACGTGATGCCCCGGGCGGAGATCTCCGATCCGCAGGGCCAGACGGTGGAGCGCACCCTGCCCGCCATCGGGTTCCAGGGGATCTCCGACGTCCGGGTGGGCAAGCGGATCACCTTCACCGTCGAGGCCGACGACGAGGCTGCCGCCCGCAGCATCGTCGAGTCGGCGTCCGAGAAGCTGCTCGCCAACCCGGTGATCGAGGACTTCGAGCTGGAGTTGAGCGCCCTTTGAGACCCACGGTCGGCGTTGTGGTGTTCCCCGGGTCGAACTGCGACCGGGACGCCAACTACTCGTTCGAGTACCTCGGCGCCGGCACCCGCTTCCTGTGGCACACGGAGACCGACCTGAGCGGCATCGACGTCATCGTGCTGCCGGGCGGCTTCGCTTACGGCGACTACCTGAGGACCGGAGCCATGGCCGCCTACTCTCCGGTCATGGACTCGGTGCGGGAGTTCGCCGCCGCCGGCAAGCCGGTGATCGGCATCTGCAACGGTTTCCAGGTCCTCTGCGAAGCCGGCCTGCTTCCGGGCGCCCTCCGCCGCAACGCCGGATTGAGGTTTAGGTGCATGCCGGTGCGCCTTCGGGTGGAGACGCTCGACTCGCCGTTCACCAGCGGCGGCATGTGGCCCGGGCAGGTGCTCACCATCCCCATCGCTCACTTCGACGGGAGCTACTACGCCGACGACGAGACGCTGGAGGAGCTGCTGGCCGAGCGCCGCATCGCCTTCCGCTACTGCGACCAGCGGGGGGAGTTGACACCCGAGTCCAATCCGAACGGCTCCCGCCTGCACATCGCCGGCATCCTGAACGCCGAGCGCAACGTGCTGGGAATGATGCCGCATCCGGAACGGGCGGTCGACCCGGCGGTCGGCGGCACCGACGGCCGGCTTCTGTTGGCCTCGGTCCTCTACTCGCTGCAGCCGGCCGAGACTTAATGTCCGACGGCACCGCAACCGAGCAGCCGCTCCACCGCTCCCTCGGGCTGACCGATGACGAGTACCAGCGCATCCAGGACATCCTGGGCCGGGTGCCTAACCACGCCGAGCTGGCGATGTACTCGGTGATGTGGTCCGAGCACTGCTCCTACAAGTCCAGCCGGGCGCACCTGAAGGACCTGCCGTCGGAAGGGCCGCACGTGCTCATCGGCCCAGGGGAGGGCGCCGGGGTGATCGAGGTCGACGGAGTCGCGGTGGCGATGCGGATCGAGTCGCACAACCACCCCTCGTTCGTCGAGCCGGTGCAGGGCGCCGCCACCGGGATAGGCGGAGTGGTGCGGGACGTCGTCTCCATGGGCGCCCGCCCGATCGCCCTGCTGGACTCACTGCGCTTCGGGCCCCTGCCGGGAGATACGGGGGCCGACCAGACGGCCGAGCGCAACCGGTGGCTGACCGGAGGCGTGGTCTCCGGCATCTCCTTCTACGGCAACTGCATCGGGGTCCCGACGGTGGGCGGTGAGGTGAAGTTCGAACGGAGCTACTCCGGCAACCCCCTGGTGAACGTGATGTGCATCGGCGTGGCGCCGGTCGACGGCATCATGCTGGCCCGGGCCCCGGGCCCCGGCAACGCCGTGCTGCTGCTGGGCTCGACCACCGGGCGCGACGGAATCGGCGGCGTGTCGGTGCTGGCGTCGGCCTCGTTCGACGAGGAAGCCTCCACCAAGCGGCCGAGCGTCCAGGTCGGTGACCCCTTCACCGAGAAGCTGCTCATCGAGGGCTCCCTGTCCCTGATCGAGAAGGACCTGGTCGTGGGCATCCAGGACCTCGGCGGCGCCGGCCTGTGCTGCGCCACCTCCGAGTCGGCCGCCAAGGCCGGGACCGGGATGGCGATCGACCTCGACAAGGTGCCCCTGCGGGAGACCGGGATGGAGCCCTTCGAGATCCTCACCTCCGAGTCGCAGGAGCGGATGCTGGTCGTAGTCGAGCCCCCGAAGGTTCAGGCGGCCCTCGACGAGTGCGACCGGCTGGGCCTGCGGGCATCGGTTATCGGCGAGGTAACCGATACCGGCCGGCTCGTCTGCACGAAAGGCGGCGAGGTGGTCGCCGACGTACCTGCGGCGTCGCTGGGCGACGGCCCGCTCTACCACCGGCCGTACTCCCCGCCCACCGCAAGCCGAGACTTGACGACCGAGGCCCCGGGACCGGACACGCCGCCCGAAGAGGCGCTAAAGACACTCGTCGCATCCGCCAACCTGACGTCCAAGCGCTGGGTCTGGGAGCAGTACGACTACCAGGTGCAGCTAAACACCGTAGCCGGCCCCGGTCCGGACGCGGCGATCCTGAGGCTGCCGGGGACGCAGACCCGCATCGCGGTGACCGTCGACGGCAACGGCCGCTACGGGCAGGTGGACCCCCGGGAGGGGGCCCGGCACTCGGTCGCCGAGGCCTACCGCAACCTGTGCACGATGGGGGCCGAGCCGGTCGCCGTGACCAACTGCATGAACTTCGGGAACCCGGAGATCCCCGAGGTCATGTGGCAGTTCGTCGAGGCGGTGCAGGGCATGGGGGAGGCGTGCCGGGTTCTGGAGACGCCGATCACCGGCGGCAACGTCTCCTTCTACAACCAGACCCTCGACGAGGCGATCTACCCGACGCCGATTATCGGCATGCTGGGTATCGTCAAGGCGGGCACGGTCGCCCCGCCCATCGGCTTTCGAAACGAGGAGGACGTAGTCGTCCTGCTCGGCCGGACCAGGGACGAGCTGGGGGCGTCTGAGTACCAGAGAACGATCCTCGGCAAGCTAGAGGGGCCTCTGCCCCAGCTGGACCTGAACGCCGAGGCGACCCTGGGCTGGCTGCTCCGCGAGCTCATCGGTCGAGGCCTGCTGACCAGCGCGCACGACTGCTCGGAGGGAGGAGTCGGTGTGGCGCTTGCCGAGATGGTCGCTCTGGGCCGCTTCGGCGCCGAGATCAAGCCCGAGGTCGGGCACGACCTGGTGCCATGGCTGTTCTCGGAGACCACCGCGCGGGTGGTGGTCGCCGTGGCGCCCGGCGACCTGTCCGAGCTCCGGGACCTCGCCAAGGGAATCGGCACGCCGATCACCGAGCTCGGCATGGTCACCGGCCGGCTGCTGTCGATTCGCGGCATGCCGGACATCAGGGCCTTGACACTGAAGGAAGCCTATGAGCAGGGCTTTCCAAGATTGATGGGGTGATTCCGGGGGAATAGTCCTTAACGATCCGCCGTTTGTGCCGAATAACGGTGGGTGAGCAAAGGGTTCGGGACTATGAAACTCAGTGGCGGCAAGAAGGCGACCATGACGGTCACCGGCGTGTCGAAATCCTCGTTTCCCCGCCGCCTTCGCGGTGAGCTCCAGCTGCAGGACAAGATGGGCAACGTCCTGCTTCGCTCCCACGTCAGCCGCTAACCGGCGGTTCTGCACCTTCCGATAAGAACTCCCCGTTCGGCGCGCCTAAGCGTGCTCCGAAGAGCACTCCCGTGAGCCGCCCGGCGCCCCTTCTCGCCATATCGATCCCCCTTCGTGTGGCGTTCCGGCTGCTTGGCGGGGTAGCTTTTGCGCATCCCGTTCGGTGAGCGCAGGAAGGCCACATTGGTAAGCGAGGAGATGGAAGGCTCGCGCCTGGACCGCGAGCTCGCAGAGCTGCTGGAGGAGCTTCGGATCGCTCTGCCCGGAATGCAGGTGCTGTTCGCCATTGAGCTCGGCGTGCCCTTCACTCAGCGGTTCCCCCAGATCTCGAACCTGCAGAGGGACGTCTACATCGGAAGTTTCCTTGCGACCGCCATCTCAACCGCACTGCTCATAGCTCCGGTGGCCTTCCACCGCCTGCGCTGGAGGCAGTACGACAAGGAGAAGCTGCTGCAGTTCGGCAACCGGATGCTGCTCGCCGGTCTCGCCTTTCTGACCGTGGCGTTCAGCGGGATGGTGTTCGTTGTCACCGACATGGTGATGGGCCATCGGTTCGCGGTCACGGTCTCCGCAGGCCTCGGAGTGCTGTTTGTCTGGTTGTGGTTCCTCCGCCCGCTCGGCCGGCGATTGACGGACGACCGGCCCCAACCGCCCGAGTAGTCGATAGGCACGGGGCCGAGGAAAAGCTAAATCCCCGTAACTTTTCTGCCCGGATGGGAGTAACCCGCCGATTTTCTCGTTGGAACTAAAGGAAGGTTTAGTGGCACCGGCGCCGAGCTTCCCGTTTCGGCTAAGGTGGATCGAGGACATGCATTTGACTTCTGGCCGGGACAAGCCGCAGGAAGCATGCGGGGTCGTAGGAATCTACGCCCCCGGTCAAGAGGTATCCAAGCTCACCTACAACGGGCTGCTCGCCCTCCAGCACCGGGGCCAGGAGTCGGCCGGCATCACGGTCAACGACGGCGGGCTCATGACCACCTTCAAGGAGATGGGCCTGGTGGCCCAGGTCTTCAACGAGAACGTTCTCAACTCCCTGACCGGCGACATGGCCATTGGCCACGTCCGCTACTCCACCACCGGATCGAGCGTCTGGGAGAACGCCCAACCCATCTACCGGCACTCCCGCAAGCTGGGGGTGGCGCTGGGGCACAACGGCAACCTCGTGAACGCCATGAGGCTGGCGGAGGAGCTCGGCGCACCCGACCGCGGCCCAGGCGCCGCCCCGGAATGCTCCAACGACTCCGACCTTATCGCCGAGATGATCGTCACCAGCGGCGCCGCCACGGTGGAGGAGGGCATCCTGAGCACCCTCCCCAAGCTCGAGGGCGCCTTCAGCCTGGTCATGCTGGACGACCACTCAGTCTTCGGCGCTCGCGACCCGCATGGCCTGCGGCCTTTGGTCATCGGCTCGCTGGATGTCGGCGGGTACGCCATTGCTTCGGAGACCGCGGCGCTGGACACCATCGGAGCCACCTTTCTCCGCGAGGTCGAGCCCGGCGAGCTGGTCACCATCGATGCCCAGGGGATTCGCAGCCATCGCTACGCCGAGGCCACCCCGGCCCTGTGTGTCTTCGAGTACGTCTACTTCGCCCGGCCGGACTCCATCTTGTACGGAAAGAGCGTCCAGAAGGCTCGCTACCAGATGGGCAAGAAGCTGGCCGATGAGAGCCCGGCGGAGGCGGACATCGTGATCCCGGTGCCCGACAGCGGACGGGGAGCTGCTGCCGGCTACTCGCAGGCGTCCGGCCTGCCGTACGTCGAGGGCTTCGTGAAGAATGCCTACGTCGGCCGCACCTTCATCCAGCCGTCGCAGGCGGTTCGGCAGCGGGGAATCGGAGCCAAGCTCAACCCCATCGTCCACCTCATCGAGGGCAAGCGCCTGGTGGTGGTGGACGACTCCATCGTCCGGGGCAACACGACTCGCCAGATCGTCCGCCTGCTGCGCCACGCCGGGGCGGCCGAGGTGCACATGCGCATCTCCTCCCCCCCGATCAAGTGGCCCTGCTTCTACGGCATCGACACCGCCAACCGGGACGAGCTCATCGGCGGCTACCAGAGCGTCGAGGAAATCCGGGCCCACATCGAAGCGGACTCGCTGGCCTACCTTTCCGAGGACGGCATGATCGAGGCGACCGAGGTTGCCGCGGACAAGCTCTGCACCGCATGCTTCTCGTCTAACTACCCCATCCCGGTCCCCGATGAGGTGAAGGTGACGAAGAACATGCTGGAGCGAATCTGAACACCGAACCCCCCGCCAGACGCTCCGCCACATACGCAGATGCAGGGGTAGACATCGCCGCGGGCGAGCGTGCGGTCGAGCTGTTCCGCAACCGGGTGAGGGCCACCGACCGGGCGGAGGTCATCGGCGGGATCGGAGGCTTCGCCGGGCTCTTCTCCCTCGGGCGTTCGAAGTACAAGCAGCCGCCTCTTCTGGTCTCGGCGACCGACGGCGTCGGCACCAAGGTGATGATTGCCCAGCAGATGGGCATCCACCACACAGTGGGCATCGACCTCGTCGCCATGTCGGCCAACGACGTGGCGGTGCAGGGGGCGGAGCCCTTGTTCTTCCTCGACTACATCGTCACCGGCAAGGTGATCCCTGAGCTGATCGAGCAGATCGTCTCCGGCGTGGCGGAGGGCTGCCTCCGGACCGGTTGCGCGCTGCTCGGGGGAGAAGTAGCCGAGCACCCGGGGCACTTCAAAGAGGGTGACTACGACCTAGCTGGGTTCTGCGTCGGCGCGGTGGAGGAGGGCAAGGTGCTCACCGGGGCCTCGATGGTTCCGGGAGACGTGGTGATCGGCCTCAACTCGTCGGGCCTTCACTCGAACGGCTTCTCGCTGGTGCGCAAGATCATCGAGGAGAGCCTGCTGGACCTGCACGACCAGCCGGCCGAGCTGGACCGGCCGCTCGGCGAGGAGCTCCTGACGCCCACCCTGATGTACTGGCCGGTGGTGGCGGCGCTGCACCCCGAGGACCTGGCCCGCGGGTTCGCCCACATCACCGGCGGCGGCCTGGCGCACAACCTGGGCCGGATCATCCCGCCCGGCCTGCAGGCGGTGGTGGAGCGCTCCGCCTGGACCATCCCCCCGATCTTCCGGCTGATCGCCTCCGAGGGTGTGTCGACCGCCGAGATGTTCCGGACCTTCAACATGGGGATCGGCATGGTCGCCGTGGTCGACGTGGACCGCGCGAGCCGGGCGCTCGAGGCAATCGCCGAGGCCGGCTACGCGGCGCAGCCGATCGGCGTCATCCGAGCCCGCCCCGACGACTCCACGGCCGAGGTGATACTGCCCTAGGTCTTCTTCTCCGGAGGTTTGGCTCGCAGGTGGGCTCGCTCCCCCTGGCTGCCGAAAAGGCTCAGAAACTCGACCGGCTGGTCGTCCGCTCCACCGAACCAGTGGGGGACCCGGGTGTCGAATTCGGCGGCTTCCCCTGGCTCCAGCACCAGGTCGTGCCCGCCGAGGATCATCCGGAGCCGGCCGTTCAGCACGTAGAGCCACTCGTAGCCCTCGTGCGTCTTCAGCTCAGGTTCCCTCCGGTAGTCACCAGGTGGGATCACGATCTTGTACGCCTGGATCCCTCCCGACCGCCGGGTCAGGGAGACGTAGGTCATGCCCTGGCGGCTGACCGGACGAAGGTGTATCCGGGGGTCCCCGGTCGGCGGCGCATCGACGAGCTCGTCCAGTGTCACGCCGTGCGCCCTCGCCAGAGGAAGCAGCAGCTCCAAGGTGGGGCGGCGCGCACCGGACTCAAGACGCGACAGCGTGCTGACCGAGATGCCGGTTGCAGCCGACAGGGCGGCCAGCGTCGTCTCCCGCTCCTGCCGTAGGCCTCGGAGCCTTGGACCGACTGTTGCCAGCGCCTGGTTGAGTTGGTCCTCCATGCTGCTAGTTTGCCATATCAGCAAAGGAAGTTGCCAGCTTGACGAACCCCTGGCACAATCGTCCCAGGAGGTGTAGCGATGGAATCTAACGAGTTGAACGACGAATACGACGTGGTGGTCATCGGCGGCGGCGCCGCCGGGCTGAGCGGGGCGCTGACGCTGGCGCGCGCGCGACGGTCGGTGGTGGTGATCGACGCAGGCACGCCTCGAAACGCTCCTGCGGACGGGGTCCACGGGCTTCTCGCGCTGGACGGGATACCCCCGGCCGAGCTGGTGGAGCGGGGTCGTGCGGAGGTGGGGCGCTACGGCGGCCAGGTCCTCGCCGGCGAGGTCTCCGTCGCCACCCGGGACGCCGAGGGATTCAAGGTGGCGCTCGCGGGAGACAGGTCCATTCGGGCTCGCCGTTTGCTGCTGGCGACCGGCCTGGTCGACGAGCTTCCCGAGGTGCCGGGACTCCAGGAGCGCTGGGGCCGGGACGTACTGCACTGCCCGTACTGCCACGGCTGGGAGGTGCGGGACCGAGCCATCGGGGTGCTGGCCAGCGGACCGCGGTCGGTGCATCAGGCGCTGATGTTTCGCCAGTTGAGCGCCGACATCGTCTTTTTCACCCATACCATGCCGGCGCCGACCGCCGAAGAGCTGAAGCAGTTGTCCGCCCGTGGGATCCGCATGGTCGACGGCGAGGTTTTCTCGGTCGAGGTGGAACAGGACCGTCTCGTGGGATTGCGGCTTGGCGACGGCACGGTGGTGGCCCGCGATGCCGTGGTGGTCTCCACACGTATGAGGGCGCGCACCGGTTTTCTGGAGTCCCTCGGCCTTCGGCCGGCGGAGCATCCCTCGGGCATGGGCGAGCATCTCGTTACCGATCCGACAGGCCGGACCGAGGTCCCCGGAGTGTGGGCCGCGGGCAACGTGACGGACCTGGCTGCCCAGGTAAGTGGCGCCGCCGCGGCAGCCGCCTTCGCCGCCGCGCAGATCAACTTCGACCTGGTCGAGGAGGACACCCGCCGGGCGGTGGGCGAACAGCGGCAGCGCCGGACGGACGGGCCCCTGGAGGTTGCGGTCTAGGGACGCCGTGGGCGCGTGGCCGCTCTGAGGCCCAGTTGCTGGAGCTCCAGGTCGGCCAGCGGCGCGTAGTCGCCGGACTGAAAGCTCGTGAGCGCCGCCCGGCCGGCGGACGAGCTCAGGTCTTTGATCGGGCGGGTGGCGGCGGCTCTCAAGGCGAAAAGGTACAGGTTCGCCGGGTCCGCCCGCAGGCGGCTGACGGCTGACGCCTCCCTCACCCACCTCAGCCGCCGGGTGCCCCAGATCCACAGTCCCAGCAGGATCGGCAGGAGGGCGACGGCGCAGCCGAGCCACAGCGCCAGCGAATTCACCGTCTCGATCTGGTTCATGCCGGCCTGGCGGAGCGATCGTCCGGCGCCGACCAGGCCGTCGAACCGCTCCTTCAGGAAGTTGCCGATTACCGGGACCCTGAGCACCGCTCCCTGAACCGAGGAGGTGTTGCGCTCCAGGTCCGTGCCGGCGTCGACCAGCAGGTTGCCCGCCGAGGCGAGCGAACTCACCAGTTCGTGTACCCGCCGCCCGGCGGCAACCGACAAGCCGACCCAGCCGGCAAGGGCGGCGTCGCCCAGGAGCTGTCTGAGCCGCCGCCCCGGCAGCTCGGCGTAGACCTTCAAGCGCCTTATTCGATGGGAACCCGCAGCACCTGCCCCGGATGGATCCGGTTCGGGTCGAGGACCTGGTGCGGGTTGGCGAGCGCGATGCGGTTGAAGAGGGACGGGTCGCCGTAGAACGTGCGGGCGATTCCCGACAGAGTCTCACCCTGCTGAACCGTGTGGGTCTGGAAGGCGCCGTAGCCGCTCATGATCCCTCTGCCGAAGACGACCGGGATGACGCTGCGGTTGACGACGCTGCCGTCTTCGGCGGAGAACTCGAAGATGTCGACGGAGCCGTGCGGCGTCGGAGGCACACCGGTGACAATCTCGAACGCCACCTCTGAGATGCCGTCACCGCGGCCCATGGTCTTGGTCTGGTCGACCAGCACGTTGCGGTTGGCGTCCCGCACCCGCGCCTGGAAGGTCGCCTCGAAGGCGCCCACCATGCCGGCGACCTGGATCGGGTCCCCGACGATGTCGAAGGGCCGAGGTTGGCGGATCGATATCAGCGGCACCCGGGTCGCCCGCAGGGCGGAGAGCGTCGCAGCCCCGGCTATTCCATCGATGTGCAGCCCTCGCATTGCCTGGAACGCCTTCACTGCGCGTTCGGTGCGCTGGCCGAAGACGGCGTCGATGCGCCCGGGGTCGAACCCCGCCGCCGCCAGCGCGCTCTGCAGGACCCGCACTTCGTCGCCCGACGACCCAACTCGAAGAACGGCGTCGGCCATTGCAGCGCTCCCTTCACTCGGCAGGATCCGACGGGCCGAGCATAGGGCGCGCTCCCGCCGGTGGGTAGGGGGAGCCGGAAAGTGGCCAGAGCCGGAATCGAACCAGCGACACCGCGGTTTTCAGCCGCGTGCTCTACCTACTGAGCTATCTGGCCATCGAGGGCGGCGGCCCGGCGTACGGGCCGCCTATCGAGAATACTACGCACCGTCCGGCGATCCGGATGGGCCAACATGGCGGTCGTGGAGCTTTAACTTGCCGTCAATTGGGCAACTAGCCACCGTAACCGGCCCACAGGAGGGTGACATGACCTGGAAGAAGAAGATCCTCGCAATGATGCTGGCCGCGCTTTCGGTCTTCGGTGTCGCTTGCGGCGGCGGCGAAGAGGTCGAGGACGACGAAACGGAAGAGACCACCGGGGACGACTAAGCCCGGAGCTCGGCAGGGCCGCTCCGCCGGTTCGGCCGTCGTGACACTCCGGCGCTAGCCTGACTTCATGGCGAGGACTGTTCGCTTCCGGTTCCTTCCGGGCGAGGAGCCCTCAAACTTCATCGACCTGCCCTGGTCCGACCCGCTGGCGGAGTGGGACCACCCGGCGCTGGTCCGGCGAACTCGGGGTCAGAGCCGGCACGTGGTGCGCTTTGTCTCCGTCGGCTCCGTCACCTACGCCCTGAAGGAGACGGCGGAAGGCGAAGCCCGCAAGGAGTACCGCCTACTTCGGCAGATCAAAGGCGCCGGGCTCCCGGTGGTAGAGGCGACCGGACTGGTGACCGGCCGGCAGGCGCCGGACGGCCGGGACCTCGACGGCATCCTGGTCACCCGCTTCCTCGAGTACTCGCTGCCGTTCCGCTATCTGTTCAGTGTCGAGAGCGGCTCGGTCCTCAGTCAGAAGCTCGTCGATGCAGCGGTTGTCCTGCTGGTCCGGCTCCACGTCGAAGGTTTCTACTGGGGCGATTGCTCGCTTTCGAACCTGCTGTTCCGGCGGGACGCCGGCGCCCTCATGGCCTACCTGGTGGACGCCGAGACCTCCGCCTACCGGAACCCCATCCCGGACGGCATGCGGCAGTCCGAGCTGGACATCGCCCGGGAGAACTTCGCCGGCGGCCTGCTGGACCTTGCGGCGGAGGGCACGCTGTCCACCGACGTCGACGTGCGGAAGGTGGTCGATCTGCTCATCGAACGGTACTGGATGCTCTGGAACGAGCTGACCGGTGTGACGGAGATCGACGCGAGGGAGCGGCATCTGATCGACCAGAGGATCCGCCGGATCAACGAGATGGGGTTCGACGTCGACGAGCTGGTCGTCGAGCGGGTCCCGGAGGGAGACCGCCTGCGGGTGATCCCGGCTTTGATCGAGGAGGGCCACCACGCCCGGGAGCTGAGGCGCATGACGGGCCTCGAGGTGCAGGAGAACCAGGCTCGCCGGCTGCTGAACGACATCGCATCGTTCGGCGCCTACCTCGGCCGGGTAGAGGGACGGACGCCCCCGCCGGGAGTCACGGCCGCCCGCTGGATGGCGGAGGTGTACGAGCCCATTGTCGCCGAGATCCCCGAGGACCTGCGGGGAAAGCTCGAGCCGGCCGAGCTGTTCCACGAGCTGCTCGAGCACCGCTACTACCTGTCCGAGGCGGCCGGTTACGAGGTGGACAACGAGACTGGACTCAGGTCGTACATCGATTCGGTTCTTCGGTTCCGGCCCTCCGAGCAGGTGCTGTTTCTGGAGGATTAGGCCCGGGTACGGTCCCCGTTGCATCGGGGCCGGGAAACGTTCATCATTTGGCCCAGATTTCCGAGGTCTCGCCAAGACGTGGCGTCTCCAGGAGGCATCGTGAGAGATCGTGGCGGCGTATCGTTCGCATCGCCACCGGCCGGTCGGCAATGCTGACCCCCCGGCCGCCCCGCCGCGTAACCACCGT
>DATAAN010000180.1:0-3305 GCA_036260105.1 Actinomycetota bacterium | reverse complement strand
GGCCTCGCCGGTCTGGGGGTTGCGTCCCTTGCGGGCTCCGCGTTCGACCATCTTGAACCTGCCGAAGCCGAAAATCGCAACCTCTTCGCCCTTCTGAACCGAGTCGGCAATGGCCTGAAAAACGTTCTCGACCATGTCCCTGGCGAAGGTCTTGGTCACTTCGTGCTCTTCGGCAATGAACTCGATCAGATCGTTCTTATTCATGTCACCCTCATGATTGGCTAGGAAGCTTAGCTCATGAAGGATTCGATAACGTGGTCAAGCCCGGAAGAGCCACGGCAGCGGCCTGCCGTAGAGTCAAAACCGGCCGGAACGCCGGAATTTCCCCAACTAGTTTGCAGCAAAGCAGTAGAACAGCCCGGCGCCGCCCGTTCCCCGGAGCGCATCCTGACTGCAGCCGCCCCGGGTCGGGTGGGACGAGTTCCAGGACTTCGACGGCGGGCTGTCATCCGGACCTATGCGGTCATGGTGGCCGACCATTGCGGCGCCCTCCGTGCCGCTCTTCGTCCAGTTGCCGCAGGTCCGGTCCTCGCTGCCCGCGAAGGCGGTACCGTCCGGCTGCGACCCGGTCAGCATGTCGTGTTGGCTGGGCGAGTCCCCGCGCCCCTTCACGGGTTCGCCCTTCTCGGTCAGGGCAGTTTGCTTGGTCAGGTTGTTGTTGGCGCCGTGCAGGTCCGTGACGTCCTTGGCGATGACTTCGCCCTTGGCGTTCTGCCAGGGACCGCGTCCGATGCGGTCTCTCGCATTGACGGCCTGCGCGCCGCCCGTGGCCTGGGTGGAGAGATAGGCCCGCCAGGTCTTCCCTCCGGCGCCGACCGCCTGGGCCAGGGACTGGCAATGCCGGTCCGCACCCTCCAGGCCGCCGAGATCCGCGCCCTTGCCCGACCCGACGCTGGTGACGAAGAACGTCATGTTGGCCGCTCCGGCATCCTGCGCCTGGGCACTCGCGACGGGAGCCAGGCAAAACAAGCCGATCGATGCTGCGAAGAGCCAAACGCCGCCGCCGGTTCCGCCCATGTGATCCTCCCGTGTCGCACGCCCGTGCTCCGGTGCGGGAGCCGGACCGTCATCAGGAACGGAAGTCTAACACGAGCAAGGAATTCACGAGATTGACAACTCCGTGAATGATCCTTCTTGGCGTGCCCTATTCCTTCACTGCGCCCGTCATCGACGATACGTAATAGTCGACGAAGAACGAATAGAGCAGGACCACCGGCAGGGACCCGAGGAGGGCTCCCGCCATCAGGGCCCCCCATTCGTAGACGTCCCCGCGCACCAGCTCGGTCAGCACGCCGACCGGCACGGTCTTGTTCTCCGAGGACTGGATGAAGGTGAGGGCGTAGATGAACTCGTTCCAGGAGAGCGTGAAGGCGAAGATGCCCGCCGAGATCAGGCCCGGCACCGAAAGCGGCAGCATGATCCGGATCAGGATCTGCCAGCGTGAGGCTCCGTCCACGAGGGCGCATTCCTCCAGCTCGAACGGGATCGACCGGAAGTAGCCCATCAGCAGCCAGGTGCAGAACGGGATCAGAAAGGTCGGATAGGTGAAGATCAGCGCCAGTCTCGAGTCGTAGATGCCGAAGTTGAAGATCATCACCGCGAGCGGGATGAAGAGGATCGACGGCGGCACCAGATAGGCGAGGAAGATCGCGAGCCCGATCCAGCGCGAGCCCGTGAAGCGGATGCGCTCGATCGCATAGGCGCCGAGCACCGACGCCGCGAGGGACAGGATGGTCGACCCCACCGCCACCACCATCGTGTTGAGGAGCCAGCCGGGATAGGAGGTCTCGAACAGCAGGTAGCGGATGTGCTGAAGGGTTGGACTTTCGGGCCAGAGCGGGTTGAAGTCGCGGAAGTTGGTGAGCTCCGCATTGGGCTTCAGGGCGGTGATGGTCATCCAGTAGAAGGGAAACAGGAGGACGAACACGAAGACCGCGAGGGGCAGGTAGATCGTGACCAGCCGCCGGGGCAGCCGGTTGAGGTAGCTCATGCCGACGCTTTCGTCGGTCAGGGCAGGGGCGGCGGGTCTGGCGCTGGTGGTCATCAGTCCGTTCCTCCCTGCTGCCAGCGGCGGCGCTGCAGCCCGAAATAGCTGAAAAGGATCGCGGCGAGCAGGAACGGCACCATGGCGACCGCGATGGCCGCGCCTTCGCCGAGCTGTCCGCCGGGGATCGCGCGCTGGAAACTCAGGGTTGCCATGAGATGCGTGGCGTTGAGCGGTCCGCCGCGGGTCAGGACGTAGATGAGCTGGAAATCCGTGAAGGTGAACAGCACCGAGAACGTCATGACCACGGCAATCAGGGGCGACAGCATCGGCAGCGTGATGTACCGGAATCGCTGCCAGGACGTAGCCCCGTCGAGGGTGGCGGCCTCGTGCAGGGAGGGCGAGATCGTCTGGAGGCCGGCCAGCAGCGTGATCGCCACGAAGGGGATGCCGCGCCACACATTGGTGAGGATCACCGTGATGCGGGCATTGGTCGTGTCTCCCAGAAAGTTGATCGGCGTCTCGATCAGCCCGAGATTCAGGAGCGCCCAGGAGATGATCGAGAACTGCGTATCGTAGATCCACCAGAAGGCGATGGCCGACAGGACTGTCGGCACCACCCACGGCAGCAGGACCACGGCCCTGATGAAGGCCTTGAAGGGGATATGCTCGTTGAGGAGCAGCGCGAGCCAGAGGCCCAGGCCGAACTTCAGGATGGAGGCCGCCACCGTGTAGAGGATGGTATTGAACACGGAGAGCCAGAAGATGCTGTCGTCCCAGAGAAGCTGGTAGTTCTCCAGGCCCACGAAGACACCCGCGCGGCCGATCCGAGTGTCGGTAAAGCCGAGCCAGACGCCGAGACCGAGCGGATAGGTCAGGAAGATCAGCAGGAACGCTGCTCCAGGCAGCATGAAGAGCAGGCCGAGGAAGCCCCTGCTTTGCAGAAGGGGCTCCCGGGACGGCACTGCCGGCGCATGTGCGTGGGAGATGGCGGCGTCGGCCATGAACGTCTCCGGTGTTCCGGGAGGGGCGGGGCGCCGCTCCCTTTTCGCTGGAACCTCGGACCCAACGGTGGACTCCACTGTTGGGATCCATCCGAGGCTCCACTTCCTGAGCGGCGCATCGTTCGGGGCGGAGAACCGGGTCCACTGTTCCGCACGATGCGCTGGAGCATTTGTCGGCGAAGTGGCTCCGGTTCGCCGTCAGAAATGCGGCACGGCAACGAAGAGAGCCGATTCCACGTCAGTGGAAACGGCTTCTAGACGCGGTAGTACCGGTTCGCCCGCTGCTCCGCCCGCTTGGCGGCCTCCTCCGGCGTGCG
>DATAAN010000179.1:0-16189 GCA_036260105.1 Actinomycetota bacterium | reverse complement strand
GGCCTCCAACCGCGTTGGCACTTCGTCGGTCGCAAGCATGCTCCCGGAGGCGTCTACGACAAGAACGAGGTGGCTCCCTCCGACACCGAGTGTCGAGCGGAACGGCCGGGCGAGCGCCAGCACGAGGGCTGCCAGCAGGAGCAGCTGAAGGAGCAGGAGCACGGAGGGGCGGAGCCGCTGGAACGGCCGGGTAGCCGCCACGTTCCTGGTTGCTTCACCCCAGAGGAAGGTGGACGCGACCACCTGCCGGGGCCGCCGGGTGCGCAGCATGTACGTGACGAGAATCGGGATGGCCAGGGCAAGCCCCCACAGCGCCGCCGGTGCCGCCAGACCGTCCACTACCGCACCAGGCCCTGCGTTCGCAGTTCGGTGAGAAGGAGTGCCTCCAGGTCGTCGTCCGGGGAGACCCGGCTGTACCGGATCCCCCTGCTACGGCAGGCCTCCGCCACCCCGGCGACGAACCGTACTGCGCGAGCCCGGTACTCCTTGAGCACCTGGTCGGACATCGAGACCTCGACCAGCTCGTCCGACTCCGAGTCGACCAGGAGCAGGTCCCCTCGCAGCGACGGCTCCAGCTCCGAGCGGGCGAGAACCTGAAGCAGGGCCCCTTCGGCCCCCGGACCGCCGAGCCGGCGGACCACCGTTTCCCACTCGGGGAACAGCAGGTCCGAGATCACGATGGTGAGCCCTGGAAGCCCTCCGGAGGAGGCCAGGCGCCGGAGCGCCTCGGCGAGGTTCGACGCTCCTCCGGCCTCGACTGCCTCCATCCAGCGGTGCACGTGCAGGGCGCCTTGCCGCGAACGGGCCCAGGGGCTCGGCCGGATGCCGCTTCCGTCGGCCACCCAGACCCGCGCCCGGTCGTGGTGGGCGCCGCCGAGGTACGCGATGGCACCGGCAAGACGCAGCGCGGTTTCCAGCTTGCGTTCGAACCCCATGGAGGCGGATGCGTCCACGACGATGCGGAGGTTCAGCTCCTCCTCCGCTTCGTAGAGCCGGACCACCAACCGGTCGAGCCGGGCGTAGATGCCGAAATCGATCCGCCGGAAGTCGTCACCCTCGACGTACGGCCGCCAGTCGGCAAAGTCGACCGAGCTGCCGGTCCGCAGGCTGCGGTGCTCGCCGGGGTTCGAGCCGGCGAGGCGCTCCCGCACCTGCAGGCTAAGCCGGTCCAGCCTTTCGAGGGTTCTCGGTTCGAGAAGCATGGGCTACCGGGCGGCGGCTTGTCGCCCGACCGGCCCCGAGGTATCCGGCGTCATCCGAGGCCCTCCAGCTCCTTGGCCGGAGACGGCACGTGCGCCAGGATTGCGTCGATCACCGAGTCGGCCGATATGCCGTCGGCCAATGCCTCGTACGACAGGATGATGCGGTGCCTGAGGGCGGGCAGCGCAACAGCTCGGAGCCCCTCCTCCGAGACGTTCAGCTCCCCGCCCAGCAGTGCGGTGACCTTGGCGGCCAGCACCAAGGACTGCGCCCCCCGAGGGCTCGCACCGAAGCGGACGTAACGGCGGACCATGTCCGGCGCCTCCGGCCGGCCGGGGTGAGTGGCGGCCACGAGGGACGCCGCGTAGCGGGCCAGGTGGCTTGCGAGCGGGACCTGCCGGGTGAGGGTGATCATCGCCCTCAGCCGGGCGGCGTTTACGACCTTCGTGACCGCCGGCTCGTAGCTCGCCGTCGTGCGCTCGAGGATCTTGACCATGTCGGCGGGTTCCGGCAGCTCGACCAGGATCTTGAGGAGGAACCGGTCGAGCTGCGCCTCCGGCAGCGGGTAGGTGCCCTCCATCTCGATCGGGTTCTGCGTCGCCATGACGAAGAACGGCCGGGGAAGCATCCGGGTCTGCCCGGCCACCGTCGCCGACCGCTCCTGCATGGCTTCCAGAAGCGCCGACTGCGTCTTCGGAGTGGCCCGGTTCACCTCGTCGGCCAGCACGAGGTTGGCGAACAGCGGTCCCTGGGAGAACTCGAACCGGCGGCGCCCGGTGTCGTCCTCACGCAGCACTTGCGTCCCGACGATGTCGGCAGGCATGAGATCAGGGGTGAACTGGATGCGTGAGAACTCGAGGTCGACCGCTTGGGAGAGGGTCCGGAGCAGCATGGTCTTGCCCAGTCCGGGGACCCCCTCCAGAAGGGCATGCCCCTCCGCGAGCAGGCAGATCAGGACCTGCCGTACCAGCCCCGCTTGGCCGACGATGAGCTTGGCAACCTCCGACTCGATGGACGCCGCCGCGGCGGCGTAACGCTCGGGGGTCATCGGCTGGTGCTCGGTGGCGGGATGCTGCTCGGTCACGCTTCTTCAGCCTCCGTTCGAGGTGGGTGCGAGAGATTCGAAGTAGGAACGCACGAAGGTCCGAAGCGACGCCGGCACCGGCAACTGCTCCACCGTGCGGGCGGCTCGCCTGGAGTACTCGGGATAGACCTCCCGGTACGGCACCAATGCCTGGTTCTCGGCGCCGGCTCCGGTTTGCCGGCCGGTGGTGGTCTGCTCGCCGGAGGGGTCGGCGGTGCCTCGTGCCTGCACCCGCTCGGCTGGCCCACCCTCCTGGACCGGGTTGAAGATGGGTGATTCCCCGACGGCGGTGGAGGCGTTCCGGCCGGTGCCCTGGGGCCTGCCGGGTCCACCGGTGGCCTGGCCCCCGGTCGCAGCATTGCTTCCGCCAACGACTCCGGAGGGGGCGCCCGCCCCCTGACCTTGTCCTTGTCCTTGGCCTTGTCCTTGGCCTTGCCCCTGTCCTTGTCCTTGGCCTTGCCCCTGTCCTTGTCCTTGTCCCCGCCCCTGGCCTTGCCCCTGTCCCTGGCCTTGTCCCTGGGCCGCCGCAAGTTGGGAGCGCAAGCTGGACAGTGCAGCCCTCGCCGCAGCCACGGCGTCCTGAGCGTCCGCTCTGCCTTTCGCCGCCTGGGCCGCCGACGCCGCGTCACCTACGGCTTCGGAAGAATCGCCGGACCGGAGGGCTTCGGCAGCCTCGGCCAGGGCGCCGCTCAATGCGGGGTCGGCGGCGCTCAGCGAGCCGGCCAGGTCCTCGATCCGCTTGGCCGCCTCGTCCCTCTCCAGACCGGAGAGCTCGGGAGCCAGCGCCTGGAGCCCCCTGAGCTGCTCGGCAAGGTCGCCCTCCAGCCCGCGAGCCAGCGGTTCGCCGGCCAGCGACCGCTCGAAGCTGCGGGTCAGGGTCCGAGCCGCCATCTGCTCGCTGGACTGGAGAGCCTGGAGCCGTCCCTCCGTGCGTGCGTGCTCCCGCAACGCACTCCCCAGATCGCGGGTCTTCTCCAGCTCGGCCGCCAGCCGTTGCAGCTCCGAGACCAGATTTTGTCTCTCCGTCGAATCAGCAGGCAGCTTTGCCGCCGCGGCTGCCTGCTTTCGAACCTCCTCCGCCTGCCGCTCGACCAAAGCACGCTCGGCGTTGCGCCGGTCCACCACGGCGTCGTTGGGGTTCGGAAGCGAAGCCAGGAGCAACACGGTCACGGCAAGTCCGGCAGCCGCCACCGATCGGCGCTTCGGGAGGCGGAGAGGGGCAGCGCCGGCAACCGGATGCACGGAAGCCCACTGGGTGGCCGAGCGCACCTGCCCGCCGGCGAGAGTGGACTGCTCGGGGCGGTGGAGGAGCTCCCACGCGGTGGCGATCCGGTCCTTGCCTTGAAGCTCCAGGTCGGCGGAGCGGGCAACGAGGGGCAGCGGCAACCGCTTTCCCAAACCGAGAGCAAGGCCGGCCACGGCCGAGATCAGTGCTGCCGCCGCAGCGGCATCTCGTTCCCACCCAAGCGGCACAACCCTCGCGACGAGCAGCAGAGCGGTGGAACCGGCGCCCCAGGCGACGAGCGCCGTTACCATCCACCGTAGACCGCGGCGAGCCCGAACCCTCCTCCGGACATGCCCGAGCCATGGCCTCAGCGACTGGTCCGCGGTCACGCGGAGGACCTCCGACGGCTCCAGGGCAGAAGGGAGGGCATCTTGGGCCTTCGCAGCTGGTAACTACCGGCAACCACCAGCAGAGCGCTGAACCCGAGCAGCACCACGGTGTGCACGACCCATACCCGGAGAGGCTCGTCGGCCGGCTGCCGGCCGGGCGGCAGCATGCCGGGTTCTGGGCCGGGCACAGGATCGATCAAGACCTGGCCCTCTGCGACGGGAGGCGGCAAAGCCGGATCGACTGCCGGAAGAGCTGCCGGGTCCGGAGCCTGAACGGCGAGCGGGGCAGCCGGAAGGATCCGGCGCACCTCCACGCCATCAGGAGGGGCTGGTGCAGTGGCCGGCGGAGGCGGCGGCGTCCCGACCGGCCGCGGGACGGGAACCTCCACGCCATCCTCCACCACGACCCCAGGCTTCAGGATGGGCATCTCAGCGAGACTCTGGCTGGCGATCTCCTCGTCCGACTTGTCCAGTGCCCTGATCTCGACGGCTCGTTGCCCCTCCTCGAGCTCGAAGACGAAGAACGTGACGTCGTCGAAACCCGCTTCCCGGGCCTCGTCGGTGAGAGGCTCCACCTCCATCGGCTTCCCCTCCTCCAGCTCCACGACGACCTTGCGGACGTCACCGGTGAGCGGCCCGAAGTAGGCTTGCCGGCCTTCGGCCGTGGGCGCCTGCGCCACCGTCATCGGCTCGGAGCTGCCGCAGGTCTCCGATCCCCCCTGATTGTCCTGAAAGCCGACGCAGACTCCCCCATTGGGGTCCTTCCGGGCGGTGAGCACCCAACTGCGCCCTTCGTCCTCGCCCGTCGTTATCACCTGGGGCGGTTCGGAGAACCGCGCCGTCCCGGGAAGGAAGGACGGGATCATCTGGCGAGCCATGCTGAGCGGGCTCGGGAGGATGCCGGCATTTCCCCGCCGGTCGACCACCGCGTCGGTCAGGGCGGCGAACGGGTTCAGGTAGGTGCTTACGGGCCGCTCCATGAGCTCGAACCCGGAGGAAGCGGCTATCCGCTCGGCTCCGTAGGTCAGGATCGTCCCGAAGAGCAGCACGAACGTGGCGGCATAAGTGGCGATGGTGGCGTGAAGGGTCCGGCGGGCAATGGTGGAGAAGAAGACCCCCAGGGTGGCCAGGAAGATCGCCAGCACGGTGACCACCACCATGCCGCGCAGTGCCTGTCCGGGCGTGACACCCCCGAGGATCAGCGCCACGGCCAGCAGAGGCAGAGAGGCCACCAGAAGCAGGAGCACGAAACCGATGGACGCGCCCAACTTTCCGAGGATTATCGAGGCGGGCCGTAGCAGCGTCACCTGGAGCAGGTGAAGCGTGCCCCTCTCCCGCTCTCCGGCAATGGCGCCGGTGGACGCCCCGGGCGCGATGAATGCAATCAGGCTGAGCAGGAAGATCATCAGCACCTCGAACATGAGGCGTCCCAGAGCCGCTGCGCCCATGGAGCTTCCGACGAAGCCCCCTCCGCCGAACATCTGGCTGCGAAGGCTGAGCAGCCCCATGCGGTAGCTGAGGTAGAGGACTCCTGCGAGCAGCGTGAGATAGACGACCAGGATCACTGTCGCCCGCCGTGACCGCATGCGCTCCTTCAGCTCCCTCGCCAGGACGGGGTTGGCGGCGAAGCGGCGGCGGCGACCGCCCTCAGCTTGCAGGCTCATCCTCGTCACCTTCTGTGATCTTGAGGAACAGGTCCTCCAGGTCGGTCTTGGTCTCGGCAAACTCCGACACGCGAACTCCCGCACCGATGATGCTGCTCAGCAGGTCGGCGGCGTTCTCCTCTCCGCCGTCCAGAACGAACTCGCACAGGCCGTCCCGGCAGACGGCACCCGACACCAGACCGCTGCCGTTCAGCAGCTCCATCACACGGTCCTCGGCACCGGATGCCGCCAACCGCATGCGGTAGGACCTGCCCTTGCCGATCTTGGCAAGGATGTCGTCAGGAGACCCCTCGGCCAGGAGCTTGCCCGCCTCCAGCACACCGATGTGAGTGCACATCTGTTGGAGCTCGGGAAGGATGTGCGACGAGATCACCACGGTCTTCCCCATGCGCTGGAGCTCAAGCACCAGCTCTCGAAACTCCTGCCTGGCACGGGGGTCGAGACCCGAGGCCGGCTCGTCCAGGATGAGCACCTGGGGATCATGGATCAGCGCCCGCGCCAGGCCCAGCCGCTGCTTCATCCCCCTCGACAGTGACTCCACGTACTCGTCAGCCTTGTGGCTGAGCTCCACCAGCTCCAGGAGGTCCGGCACCACGCTGCGTCGCTGGGGGGCCGGGAGGCGGTAGGCGGATGCGAAGAAGTCGAGGTACTCGGCCACGCGGATATCGTCGTAGAGGCCGAACGAGTCGGGCATGTAGCCGAGCACGCGCCTCACCTCGTAGGGCTCGGCGGTGGCGTCGAATCCGCACACCTCCGCAACGCCCGAGCTCGGGGCGATCAACGTTGCGAGGATGGAGAAAGTGGTCGTTTTGCCTGCCCCGTTGGGGCCGATGAGGCCGTACACCGCACCGGCCGGGACCTCGAGGTCCATCTCGTCGACCGCGCGAATACCTCCGTAGACCTTGGTCAGCGAGGTTGTCCTGACGACCCGATCCTCCACCGTGCCCTTCGCTTCCGGAGCTTCGACGATCACTTCAGCGAGACCTCGACATCCAGCGACCACAACTCCACGAAGGGCTCCCTCTCCGGCGTGATCCTGAAGTGCGCCTCACCGGCGTCCGTGAAGGCAGCAGCCGGAACGGCGCGGCGCGACGTGCCATCCGCCGGAAGCTCCACCCACCGGCGAAGCCCCCAGTCGAAGGCCTCCAGGTTGAACCCGGGACCCTGAAAGCCAGGGCGGACCGATGCACCGGCCACCTGGGAGGCGCCGACCTCGGCCGGGAGCCGGTAGGCGAAGACCGCCTCACGGAACTCACCGAGCTGCAGCGCCCCGTTGCCCAGAAATGCCGTCCCGTCGACGGATCGGATCTCAAGCCGTCCGGTCATCGATGGAATGGGCCCTGCAGTCCCGGGTTGCACGGTCGTCCGTAGCGGCGAGGCAATGAGGGCCGGACCCTCGGGTGTGTGGACCTCCCCGTCAACCCGAACCTCCGGGGCGAATTCCTTGGTGAAGCCGATGAGCATCGGAAGGCCGAAGCTGTGCTCCGCCCCCACCACCGAGTACGCCGACCGGGTGAGGGTCCGCCGGATCGACTCGTCGGTTGGGGCTCCGCCTTGAAACAGGAACGGGTCGAATCGCCTGGCCACCCCGCCGAAGCGGGATGCTTCGACCCGCACCTGCTTCGATGCGCCGGCTGCCAGTCTGCCGACAAGCTCCTCCCGCATGCCGGGGGCGACGAGCGCGACTGTGAGGTCCATGCCGGTCCGGTTGGTGACCTCACCAGCGAGGGCCTTCCCGTCCCAGACCAGGTCGGACTCGAGGTAGCCGGGGGACGAGCGCAGGGATCCATTGGCGACGCCCGCCGAGAATGGGCTGGTCTCCAGGATCGCCTGCGATCCTGGGCCGGTAAGCCTGACCATCTGGGTCCGGCGGGACGCCTGCCCCCCGAACGGGTCGAAGTTCTGAGACATGCCCCACGGCTCCACGGCGTCACGGGTACCGAAGTCCACCCGGTGCTGACCGCCGGTCCCGGAGGCCACGGTGACCGTTCTCTGGCTCGCGTGGCCTTCCGGGGTGGCGAAGACGACGTTGGCCTGCTGCACCGACAGGCCGCCTCGCGTCTGGCGGGCAAGTCCGTAAGCCGCCCCACTAAAGACAAGCGCCAGCAACGGGATCGTGAGCCACGCCAGCTCCTTGCGGCCTCGCCTGCGGAGGACAACGTAGTTGAGCGGGCCGGCCACGACGACGTAGATGACGAGGAAGCCCACTAGCCAGCCGAGGCGGACGGACTCGCCCGCGGTAGCGGAGAGTGCGCCCAACAGCTCGAAGTCCACTGTAGGGGCCCCGAAAAGCTCGGCTCTTCCGCTGTTGCTCGACGGCGCCGGACCGACGGCTGCGAGCACGGGAGCCAGGTCGCCGGGCCCGCTGTTGGGAGCGACCACCAGACGCCCCAGGCCCGCCGGGGTGGCGAGGGCTCCCGATGTCAGAGTTCGCCCGGCGCCGGACTGCGCCGGCACCCATCCTCCGGCGGCGTCTCGCGTCCACTCCGACCGCCACGACTGGGGCACCCACTCCAGGGTCGTCGGGTCGCGGGTGGTGACGACCAGCCGCCCTCCTCCGACGACCCAGTTGACAATCGAACGGATCTCGCCGGCCGGCAGGCCGCGAGCCCGTTCCGAGTCGAGGATCAGGTAGGAAAGCGGCTGGAGCGCTCCCTGGCCCAGGGCCAGCCACTCCGGCGGCACCTTCACGGCCCTCATCTCCTGGCCGCTCGGCTCGAGCCTCGTGCCGCCTATTCCGCCGGGGATCTCGTCGCCGGTCGTCCCCACGAGCACGTCCTTGCCTGCGTTGATCAGCTCGACCTGGGCGCTGGCCAGGGTCTCGCCGGGTTCTCTTACCGAGACCTGCAGGCGGGGGGTCGGCAACGCCGCGGCGGGGACGACAAGGTCGAACTGCTTGCGCCCTCCTGCCGGAACCTCGACCGCGATGGCCCGAACCAATGACGTGCCGTCGGGGGCCGCCGACGCGACCTGTAGGTCCGCCGCGATAGCACGGGTTGCCTCCAGGGTGACCGAGATCGGAAGGCTCTTGCCGGGAACCCTCCGCTGGTCGTAGCCCGCGTTCACCGCAATGGTGACCGGCCGTGGCCCCGCACTCCTCGCAAACGCCGGCTGTCCGAGAAGCGTGAGGGCAAGCAGAAGGAACAAGCAGGCCCCCGCATATCGAGTTCGGCTCAATCTGGTCCTTCCGTGCAACCTGCAGGTCTGCTTGGCTCAGAGCCCGCTGATTGCTTGTTGCAGCCCGGACACCGGCCGAAATGATAGACGGTCCGATGAGGCCGGCGGGTTCCCGAAGGCGAAGATTTTGTTCGATTTCGCTGGGCAGGATCGGACGGCGGAGTTCGGTGTTGTGGCGGCTTAGCTTTCTAGCTAGGAGCCTATGCCGAGCAGGTCCTCGAGCAGCCTGGCGAGAGCGTCCGGGGAGTCGCCCGAGGAAGGAGCGGGCGGCGCGCCCGTCGGTGTGGGAACCAGACACCTCAAAAGCTCTTCCAGCTTCTTCGGATCGCTGGTGATCTTCCTCAAGGACTCCAGGACGTCTGCGTTGGGGGACTGCCCGGATGCCGACAGACCCGTAGCCTGGCACACGTCGGCCGGCGTGGTGGCCGGAACCTGTGGCGCCTGCGCAGCGCCCGCGGGCGGCGGAGCCGGGCTGCTCGCCGGCGGAGCAGCGGCAGGCGCATTTGCCACCGGCGCCCGCCCAGCCACGGCCGGAGACGGCCCGGGGGCGGCCGGCGCGGGCACAGGCGCCGGCGTGGGAATCGACACACCTATGTGCGAAGCGGCGGCCGAGATCGCGATCTGCATAGGATCCGGCAGGTTGCCCGTGGCGGCCATGCCGGTGGTCGCTGCCGTCGCGACCGAGGCAGCAAGGATCACCTTGCCCACCACGGACCCGGCGATGAAGCGCTGCGAGAAGCGGTACCAGACACCGTTCATCCGGCGACGCCAGGGCGCGGGCCGCGATGCTGAAGCCTCCCGCCCCGCCTCCACAAGGCTGGCGATCTGCCGGTTCTGCACCTCCATCGGCAGGGGCCTGGCGTAAGCCCTCCTCAGGTCACCGACCAGGCCGGACATGGCGTCGGGCGCGCCGGTGGACACCTGCTCGCGCAGCAGGTGCTCAAACCGTTCCTCGAGGGGATCTTGGCGGGGGGTCATCTCATGGGGTCCCGATACTCATAGATGTAATTGCGGCGTGCATCCACCGGGATACGGGTCGGGGTCAACTCCTTACGCAGGGCCGCCAGGCCCCGGTGCTGGAGCGCCTTGACCGCGGTCAGCCTCTTGTGAAGCGCAGCCGCCACCTCCTGCAGGCTGAGGCCACCGAAGATCCGGAGAAGCAGGACGTCGGCCTGATCCTGCGTCAGGTGAGAGATCGCCCTCCGGAGGTGCTCCGCCCCCACGTTGCCGAGGGCCTCCATCTCCACATCGGCCGCGTCCGGCCGGGCTTCGTCGAAGGTCGGGACCGGCTCCGTCGGATACCGGTTCCGGCGCCGGCGGTCGTCGTTCAGCTTGTTGTGGGCGATGACGAAAACCCAGGACCGGAAGCCGGTGGCGTCACCTGAGAACTTGGGCAGGGAGCGCACCACCTGAAGGAAGACCTCCCCGGTCAGGTCCTCCGGCTCGGTCGATCCCCGGGCTCGGAGGTAGCCGACCACGGACGGGTGGAGTTGCCGGTAAATCGCTATCCACGCCCACTCCGCTCCGCCGATCGCCTCCTGGAGCACGCTGTCGTCCAGGACGGGAATCCGGTAGCGGTCCTGGTCGGGGTGGTGTTCGGAAGACATGACCTGGAGCGCTGGTGACGGCCGAGCCCGATGCTCTAGCCGAGCTTCTCCTCGGAGGGGATGCGGAGGTCCTCGGACGTGGGCTTCGGCGCAGTGTCCCGGGAGGCGTACTCGTCGACGTAGGTCTGGCCGGACTGGGCCATGATGGCGAACATGATCTCGTCGGTTATGGCTCGGAGCGCCAGCCTGGGGTTCTCGGTGTCGGCGTACTTCTCAAAGGTCATCGGAGGGCCGAACTTGACCGTGACGTTGCCCCGCAGCTTGGGGAACCTGGCGCCCTTCGGCATCATGTCCCGGCTGCCGATCAGCCCGATGGGCACCACGGGGCACTTGGCGCCCAGGGCGAGCCGGGCGACTCCGGTGCGGCCCCGGTAGAGGCGGCCGTCCGGCGAGCGGGTGCCCTCGGGGTACAGGCCCAGCACTCCCCCCGACTTCAAGAACTCGATGCCGGTTTCCAGAGCGGCGAGGCTCTTGGCCCGGATGTCACGCCGGATCGGGATCATCCCCAGCGACTTCACGAGCCAGCGGGTCCTCCAGCTGTCCCAGTACTCCGCTTTTGCAAGGAACACCACCCGGCGAGGGACGCACAGCGGCACGAAGAACGAGTCCCAGAAGGAGACGTGGTTGGCGACCACTATCACCGGGCCCTCCATGGGGAACGTCTCAGCCCCGAACACCTTCACGCGGTAGGCCCATCGAAGGTAGGGCGCGAGGGTGAGCTCGAGGAAGCGGTAGAACCGCCGGCCGGTGAGCGTGTCGGCAGTGATCGGAGCAGGGGTGGACATGATTCGAACCGGAGGGTAGAGGAAATGTGCGCCCGGCCTTCCGGACAAATCTACTTGATTTGCCGGTTTACCTACAAAGGTTCCGGCAGCCCTACTGGTCCAGGACCTGCTTGATTCCCCGTGCGGCCTGGCGGATGCGGTGCTCGTTCTCTACGAGGGCGAAACGGACGTGGCCGTCGCCGGCCCGCCCGAACCCGATGCCGGGTGATACCGCTACCTTCGCCTCCCGGATGAGCATCTTGGAGAACTCGAGGGAGCCCATGTGCTGGAACTTCTCCGGGATGGGCGCCCAGGCGAACATAGTGGCCGGCGGGGTGGGAATGTTCCATCCCGCTCGGGCTAGTCCCGCCACCAGCGCGTCCCGGCGACCTCGGTACGTCTCACGGATCTGCTTGGGGGCCTCCGTCACTTCGTTCAGGGCGATGATGCCGGCGATTTGGATGGGCTGGAACACTCCGTAGTCCAGGTAGGACTTGAGGCGCCCGAGCCCGTTCACGATCTCCTTGTTCCCGCACATGAAGGCCAGGCGCCACCCGGCCATCGAGTAGGACTTCGACATGGAGAAGAACTCCACGCCGACCTCCTTGGCTCCGGGCACCTGCAGGAGCGATGGGGCGCGCTCGGCGTCGAAGACCAGGTCGGCGTAGGCCATGTCGTGGACGATCAGGACGTCGTGGCGCCTGGCGAAGTCGACGAGCCGCTCGAAGAATTCGAGCCCCACGGTCGCCGTTGTCGGGTTATGCGGGAAGGAGACGATCACCACCCGGGGTGAGGGGGAAGTGTTGTCGAAGGCCTCGGTGAGGTTGCGGAAGAAGTCGGCGTCCAGCGACAGGGGCACCCGTATCACGTTGGCGCCGGCGAGCATGGGGGCGTAGGTGTGGATCGGGTAGGTCGGCTCGGGAACCAGGCAGGAGTCGCCGGGCTCCAGCAGGATCCACATCAGGTGGCTGAGGCCCTCCTTGGCCCCGATGACCGCCAGGGCTTCGTTCTCGGGGTCGAGGGTCACGTTGTAGCACCGCTCGTACCAGTCGCAGATGGCAAGGCGGAGCTTCGGAAGACCGCGGGACATCGAGTAGCGGTGGTTGCGGGGGTTTGACGCGGCCTCGACGAGCTTGTCGACTATCGGATCCGGCGTGGCGATGTCCGGGTTTCCCATCCCGAGGTCGATGACGTCCTCGCCCGCCCGGCGTGCCGAGGCCAGCAGCGCGTTGACCTGCGCGAATACGTAAGGCGGAAACCGCCCGACCCGGCGAAAGTCGTACTCCTGCTTGTCATCCATCTGCACTCTCCGTGGTCCAAACAAGGCAGTCTGCCACGAATTTGGTTTGCCCGGAGTCGCCGACGGGAATCCTAAATGCCATGAGGTATGTGGAATACCGTCGAACAAGGAGGCCCCGAGTGCCCGTTTACGAGGAAGAACCTTACGTTGAAAGGCGGGTAGTCGCCGACGACCGAACGACCGGCGACGGCCTTGCCGGTTACGCCTTCGTCAAGTACGCGTTTCTGCTGGCGATCACCATCGTGATTCTGTACTTCATCGCGAGGGTGCTGCTGCCCGCAATCAGCTGAAGCAGCCAACGAAATCAATACCTTGGACCCTCCTTCGGGAGGGTCCTTTCTTTTGACTAAGCGGAAGGACTCGGCGAGGGGCTGGCTTCGGCGGCCGGGGAGGCAGCTGGGTCGCCCGGAGGAGGCGGCGGCGGCGAAGCCTCGGTCAGCTCGAATGACTCGGTGAGCCGCTCGTAGCTCGCCGAGTCGACGTTCGGCTCGCTGACCACCTGCATCAGGTACATGCGGGTGCCGACCAGAACAGCCCGGGCGTTCAGCTTTCGCTCGTCGATGTCGACCTCGAAGTCGATGGCCTCATGGCCTTCGAAGCTCGTGGGCGTCTTCGAGACCAGCTCGCTGCTGGCGCCCTGGACGTTGCCGTCGGCAGCGGTCGCTGCTCCGTCGGCGATGCCGTTCAACAGCGCCTTCGGGTCCTGGGTGGCCACCGACGGCGGGTAGTCGATGAAGGAGACGGACACCGCCTCGTCGCCGTTGTCGACGCTGAAGTGGACGAGGTTCAGGCGGATGTCGCCCGCGGTCTCGGTGCGGGCTTCCCGCTTGGGCGTGCCTGGGAAGTCCGCCTTGAACTTGCCCTCCTCGGAGGTGAAGGACCTGTACTGAGCAGCCGCCGGCTCCTCCTCGCCACCGCAGGCCCCGAGGAAAACGGCCAGAGCCGCCAGGAGCGCGAGAAGAGTCCGGGACGGCCTGTTCATGGCGCTCAGTATAAGGGGGCTTCTACGCGGGACCGGCGAGGCGGCCTCAGAGTCCGTAAAGCTCGGCGTACTTGGTGTGGATGTAAGCGGTGAACGGGCCCGTGTCGATGCCGGCCGTAGCGGGATGTCCGGTGGCGGCGGCGATGATCTCGGCGGGAAGCCTCGAGGAGCCGGGTTCGTGCACGTTCGTCCGAAGCCATCCCAACAGCGGGGCGAAGTTGCCCTTCCGGAACTGGCTTGTCACGGCTTCGGCTCCACCGGCCTGCTTTGTGAACGCGTCGAAGAGGGCAGCCGCGTAGACGGAGCCGATCAGGTACGTCGGGAAGTAGCCGAGGTAGCCGATGCTCCAGTGGATGTCCTGGAGGACTCCGTCCGCGTCGTTCGGCGGCCGGACTCCGAGGCGCCTGGTGTAGAGATCGTTCCAGGCGGCCGGGAGATCGGCCGCCTTGAGCTCGCCTTTGGCGATCGAGCGCTCGATCTCGAACCGCACCGCGACGTGGAGCGGGTAGGTCACCTCGTCCGCCTTCACCCGGATCAGTGAGCGCTGGACCCGGTTGACCGCCCGGTAGATTCGCTCGGCGGAGGCCGATGCCAGCTGGGGCAGCGACTTCTGAGCTCTCGGCAGCTCACCTTCCCAGAAGGCGAGGCTCCGGCCGACGTGGTTCTCCCACAGCCGGGACTGCGACTCGTCGACGCCGAGGGACACCGAGGCGCCAATGGTGGTCTCGACCCACTCCTGGCGCTGCCCCAGGTGGTAAAGGCCGTGGCCCATCTCGTGGATGGTGGCCAGGATCGCTTCTTTCGGGTCGTTGACGTCGATGCGGGTGGTCAGGCGGGCGTCCTGTGGCCCGACTCCGGAGGTGAACGGGTGGGCCGAGAGGTCGAGCCGGCCGGCCTGCATGTCGTACCCGAAGCGGGCGAGCAGGTCGGTGCAGTACCGGAGCAGCGCCTGGGCGTCGTACGGCCCGGGCGGGAAGCTCCTGTCCGCGCCGTTGGTCGCCAGAACCGCCTCGAGTGTGGGGGTGATGCCCGCAGTCACCGAATCGAACATGGGCTGCAGCTGCTCGGCGGTGGCACCCCTCTCGAACAGGTCGAGGTGGGCGTCGTAGGGCTCCTTCTCGTAGCCGAGGTGCTCCGCCTGCTGCGCTTTGAGGTCGAGCATGTGCTGCAGTAGCGGCTCGAAGATGGAGAAGTCGTCCTCGGCCCGGGCCTTGACCCAGGCGGCCTGCGACCGGGAAGCCATCTCGGCCATCTCCCGTACCAGCTCGGCCGGCAGCTTCACCGCCATGTCCCGGGCACGGCGGGCCATCTCGACCATGGCGCGGCGTTCGCCGTCCAAATCCTGGCCGCTCAGCTCTTCGAGAAGGGCGCCGTATCCCGGGCTGGTGAGCCGCTCGTGCTGGATTGCAGCCAGGGTCCCCGTGGCGGCGGCCCGCCCGGGAGCGGCCTTGGGCGGCATGAAAGTCTGCTCGTCCCAACTGAGCAGGCCGCCGATGCTCTCCAGGTGGCGCAGCTCCCGCATCCGCGCGCTGAACTGCTGCCAGCCGTCGCCCGTCATGAGTCCCAGCTTACCGGCTCATCCCAGCCGAAAAACCCGGAGGCGGAGCGCGTTGGCGACCACGCTGACGCTCGAGAAGGCCATGGCTCCCGCCGCGATGGCAGGCGACAGGCGGCCCATTGCGGCCAGGGGGATGGCCGCGACGTTGTAGGCGAAAGCCCAGAACAGGTTCTGCCGGATGACCCGAAGGGTCATCCGTGCCAGCCTGATGGCGGCCGGGATGCGAGTCGGGTCCGCGCCCACCAGGGTGATGTCGGAGGCTTCGATGGCCACGTCGGCGCCGGTTCCGATAGCGATGCCGAGATCTGCCTGCGTCAGGGCCGGAGCGTCGTTTATGCCGTCGCCGACCATGGCTACCACCTTGCCGTCACCCTGAAGACGCCTCACCTCGTCCACCTTGCCGCCCGGCAGGACTCCGGCGATGACGTTTTCGATGCCCACCTGCCGGCCGATCGCCCGGGCAGCCACCCAGTTGTCGCCGGTGATCATGGCGACCTCGATGCCGTCGGCTTTCAGCGCCTGCACCGCTTCCGCAGCCCCGCGCCTCAGGCAGTCGGAGAGCGCGATCACCCCTCGAGCCTCGCCGTCCCACCCGACGGCGACGACCGTCTTTCCCTCCTCCTGCAGGCGGCGAGCCTCCGTTTTGAGCTCCTCGGATCTCTGCATGCCCAGCTCGGAGAGCAGGAGCGCCTTTCCCACTGCTACCTCTTTGCCGTCGATCTTCCCGACGACACCGAACCCGGTCGAGGACCGGAAGTCGGACACCTCGAAGAGCTTCAGGCCCCGCTCCTCGGCCGCGGCCACGATTGCCCGGCCGATTGGGTGCTCCGAGCCGGCTTCGACGGAAGCCGCCCGGGCCAGCAGCTCGGCCGGCTCCACCGACCCGGAGCCACGGACCAGCTCGGTCACCGTCATACGGCCCTCGGTCAACGTTCCGGTCTTGTCGAGCACCACCGCGTCGAGCCGGCCGGAGCGCTCGAAGACCTCGCCGCCCCGGATCAGCACTCCCATCTCCGCTCCCCGCCCCGATCCGGCCATGATGGCGGTCGGAGTAGCGAGTCCCATGGCGCACGGACAGGCGATGATGAGCACTGCGATGGAGGGAATGAGCGCCTCCTCGATGCTGCCGGACGAGGCGTACCAGGTGGCGAATGTCGCTGCCGCCACCAGGAGGACCGCCGGGACGAAGATCCCCGCCACCTTGTCGGCCAGCCGCTGCACGGGCGCCTTCGACCCCTG
>DATAAN010000178.1:0-5007 GCA_036260105.1 Actinomycetota bacterium | reverse complement strand
GGAACATGGCGGCCTCCGCCTTCCACAAGTCACGCAAAGCAGCCGACGCGAGCGCCCGCAAGGGGCGGGAGGTGAACCGCAAGGTCCGCCGCGCCCGGTAGCCGGCCTTCGGAGTGCGCACGGAGTGCGCGCCGGTTCGGCGGCTCGCCCCCGGGGTAGGCACTTGAGCGATGGACTTCGAGGAGATCATCGGCCAGGTCGGTCTCGCCATGGACGGCGTCGGCGTTCTGGTGATGGTCGTTGGTGTGGTTGGCGCACTGGTCCTCTACGCCGGCCGCAGGACGGGAAGGTCGGACGACCCCGAAGAGCTCTACCGGCAGGCTCGGCTTTCCGTGGGCCGCTCGATCCTGCTGGGACTGGAGCTGCTGGTTGCGGCGGACATCATTAGGACAGTGGCGGTATCGCCATCCTTTCAGTCCGTCGGAGTCCTGGCCGCAATCGTTGCGATCCGCACCTTCTTGAGCTTCACGCTGGAGATGGAGATCTCGGGGCGCTGGCCCTGGCAGGCGGAGCCGCAGGTGGCAGGCGCGGCGAAGTCCCGCCGGGCCGACTAATCTGTCGTAACCACCACCGAAGGGCGATGACCTTGAAAGAAGCTACGACCCACGACGTCTCGTCGCGAGAAAACGGAGCCTCCGGCAACGGCAGGGCCGTTACGTCGTTCCTCGTCGAGGATCCCGAAGAGACCTCCCACTGGGAGACGACCCGGCCCAGGACCATCACCGTGGACGACTGGGAGCGTTACAAGGGATACGTCTGCGAGATATTCGCCGCCCTTGGAATGGACCTCGACACCCCCGGGACCGTCAGGACCCCGGAGCGCTTCCTAAAAGCGCTCTTCGACTCGACGATGGGCTACGAGGGCGACTCTAAGCTCCTGACTGCTTTTCCGACCGAGTGCAGAGGTGGACCCGACTGCTCGATCAGCCAGATCATCGAGGGGCCGATCTCCTTCTACGCCCTGTGCGAGCACCACTCGCTACCCTTCTTCGGACACGCCTACGTCGGTTACATCGCCCACGAGAACATCATCGGGATCTCGAAGCTGACACGCCTCGTCCGCCTCTTTGCCCGCCGGTTCACCGTCCAGGAGCGCATGGGGCAGCAGATCGCCGACACGCTGGTCGAGCTGCTGGAGCCGCACGGAGTCGCAGTGCACTTGGAGGCCACCCACCTCTGCACGCAGATGCGCGGGGTCCGGGAGGAGCAGTCACGGACCTGGACGTCCTTCTGGCGGGGCAACTACGAGAACGAGGCCTCGCTGAGAGACGAGTTCCTCAGATTCTGCCGGTCGAACGGCGCCTAGCCGCTTCGTGGCCTCCGGCATCGACCGCTTCCTCGACAAGCTCGACTTCCCGCTCTACGTAGTCACGGCGTCCTCCTCCAAAGAGCGATCCGGCTGCATGGTCGGGTTCCTGACGCAGTGCAGCATGGAGCCGGTCCGGCTACTGGTGTGCATCTCCGAAAAGAACCACACCCACGAGGTGGCGCTGGAGTCGTCGCACCTGGCGGTCCACCTGGTGCCGGCGGAGCGGACCGACCTGGTCGACCTATTCGGCTCCCAGACCGGCTACGACCTGGACAAGTTCAGCCTCTGCGAGTGGTCCGAGGGCCCGGGCGGGGTCCCTCTGCTGGATGGATGCCCGAGCCGGCTGATCTGCACGGTGCTCGACCGGACTCCGGTCGGCGACCACACCGCTCTGCTCGTCGAGGCGCTGGAAGGGTCCGGCGGCCCGGAGCGGCCCTACATGTTCGGGATGGCGAAGCAGCAGGATGTGGAGCCGGGGCAGCCGCCCTGACCTCGGTCTACCGGCTCACTGCGGCAGCAGACGCTCGTAGAGCCTCAGGTGGTCCTCGATGGATGGCTCGAGGTCCAGGTTCTTCTGCGCATGCAAACGGCAGCACTTCCTGTCGAGCCTGAGCGCCCGGCCGACGGCGGCCGCGGCCGACTCCACATCCCCGGGCTCGACGATTATGCCGGTCACGCCTTCGTCGATCACGTCCGACAGCGCCCCGCGACGGTAGCCCACCACCGGGCAACCTGCCGCCTGTGCCTCCGCAGTCACCATCCCGAAGGGCTCCTCCCAGCGGATCGGGAAGAGCAGCACCGAAGACCTCGCAAAAAGCTCCCAGAGCTGCCTCCGGTTCAACGACCCCGCGTACGAGACGGCATTGGCCCGTCCGACAGCGTGGTCGACCTGACGCGCGTACTGCTCGTCGTACCGGTGACCGGCGATGGTGAGCTTTTTTCCGGAGGCCGCGGCGATGGCGATGGCGTCCAGCACACCCTTTTCGGGACTGATGCGGCCGGCGAAGACCAGACCGTCCGACGACTGCTCCGACCAGGGGATCCGCTCGGTCGGTATGCCGGCCCTCAGCAGCAGGTCTATCCGGTTGCGCCGCTGCCAGAACCGCCGGTGAGACTCGGATACCGAAGCCACGACGGGCGGGCGGGGTCCTGCCTGCGCGGCGGCGATGGCCCGGGACACGGAGTCCGCCGGCGGAAGGTGCAGCGTGTGGACCACCGGCAGACCGGCCCGACCGGCGAGCGTTATCGCCGGTGCGTCGAAGCTGTGGTTGTGGACGATGTCGAAGCCGCCGGCGCCGACCTGCTCGTACACCGACCGGAACGCCTCGGCCGACGCCCTCTCCGCCGCCGGATGCCGGCCGCCGCCGGGCTCGAGGGGCCGGAACATCGTGCCGGCGAGCGCTTCGGAATCAACGCCCGTGTCCGCGATGGTGAGGCCGTCCACCTCGGAGCCTGAAGGCGCGAAGACGGTGACCTCGTGGCCCGCCGCCTGTACGCCGGCTGCGATGTCGGTAAGCAGGGTGCCGACGCCGCCGAGGTGGGGTTCCCGCAACGGGGCGATCTGGGGGGCAACGAAGGCGATGCGCACCGCGTCTACCGGCCGGTGGAGGAAGTCTCGCCGGCGGCGCCGTAGCGCAGGAACAGGTAGCTGCCGTGCTTGCGCAGGCTGAGCAGCTCCCGGCTCTCCCGGCGTTCGGGAAGCAGCCGGACGCCGTCGACAAGGCCCTGGCCGTCACCGTCCCGCCTCCCCGCCAAAACCGGTGCGACGGTGACGAACAGCTCATCCAGCATCCCGGCCTTCACCAGCTGGCCGGTCACGTTCGGGCCCGCTTCGCTAAGGATGTAGCGGTAGCCCTGCTCGCGTAGGAACGTCACGGCATATGCGATGTCGACCGCCGGACCGTCCGAAAGGACGGTAACTGAGGACGCGGCAGGCAGTGAGGCCAGGCGCTCGGCCCCCGCGGCGGTGGTCAGCACGCGGGCACCGCGGTAGAGCGCCGGGTGGTCGGGGACGATCCGGCCGCTGGAGCTCAGCAGCAGCAGGTCCGGTTCGGGTCGCAGGCCGAGATTTCCGCGAAGCTCGGCGAACTCCTCCGCCAGCTCGGGGAAGACGGTGCGGTGAGTCCAGGGTTGCCCCGTGTCCCTCATCGTTCCCGCTCCGACGAGCACGCCGTCGGCGCAGGCCCGGAGCAGCGCCATGACGAACCGGTCGGCGGCCGAGTTGCCGCTGATGATCGGAGCCGGCGAGGCGACGCCTCTCAGCGCCACGACCCCGTCGATGGACTGAACGAAGTTGGCGTAGAGCAGGGGGACGGCGAACCCGAAGCCTGATCCGTACAACATTCGAAGCCGGGACGGAAGCGGGAAGGACTCCGGTCCGTCGTCTGCCAGAACCTCCAGCGGCGTCCGCAGCGGGATGCCGCCGGACAGAGCTGCGTCTGTTGCCACTTGCCTCCTCTCGGATTTCGAGCGCCCTGATGATCGCGCAGCTGGACGCCGCCGGAGCTCAACCGGCCAGAGGAAGCTTAGGAGGCTCGGGGAGAAGGCGCCTCGCTGACCCCGCCCACCCTCATCTCCTCTGTCCGGGGGATCAGGTCGGTCAAGGGGGACGGGTCGACCCGGAGATCTCCCGAGTACGGATGGTCCATGGCGAAGATCAGGAACAGGGTGATGGCGATCACGCCGCTGGTGGCGCCGAGAGCCAGGTTGCTTCCCCGCCGGGAGCCGTGCGGAAGGAGGTAGCTGAGAACGACGACCATCAGGCCGCCGGCCACCAGCAGCAGCCACATGACAGGCGGCACGGAGGCCCTGGCGCTTAGCAGACGGGTTCGCCGCGCCGCCCCCAGCTCGTTCAACCGGACCACCAGCTCCCGGAAGAACGCTTCCTGCCGCGGCCCGGCCGGCTCGATCCGGTACGCCGCCTCCCAAATGCGTTCGTACGCAATCGCAGTTTGCCGGTCCGGTTCGCGGCCGCGGGCCATGGCGGCCCAGTCGCGGGTGCTGGCCAGGTGAATGTAGTCGTGCACGGCCTCGGTGACCGACCTGGAGTCGGCCGGGCTCAGCGCCTCGCTGTCCCGCAGGATGTTGCTCAGCCGGGTGGCCTCCGTGTCCACCTGCCCTTCCGCGTCCGACAGCTGCTGCCAGACCACGACCACGACGAAAGCCAGCAGCACCGTGTAGATGGTGGACACGGTTGCGTGGAGCGCTACCAGAGCCTCGTTGTCCACGGGAGCAGGCATCTTCCGGTGCAGCACCCTTGCACCGAGCAGCGTGAGGACGATGCACGGGACGATGATCAAAGAGCCGAGCAACCATGTCGGAAGCTCCAGAAGTGTGTAGGCCACTGCCGCTACGCCGGTTGGCTGCGGACGTCGGTCCGGCGGAACCACGCCCAAACAGCTAGGGATAGGCCGGCAAAGATTACGAAGGGAACCGCGGCGGCTCCCACCGAGCTGCTCGGGGCCTCCCTGGTGGCGGGAAGCAGGACCAGGAGCAGAAAGACCAGCAGCGAGGCGCCGTACAGCGCCGCCCAGAGGCTCCGGTGGTGGTGAAACAGAGCGTACCCGTCGAGCAACGCGACCGGGATCAGGGAGAACACCAACCGGTTGAGCGACACCAACGTCACCGCCGCCAGGATGTCGGCGTACGGTGACGTCGTCACTCCGCCGAGCGGGCCCCAGCAGACGAGAGCCAGGATC
>DATAAN010000177.1:0-13444 GCA_036260105.1 Actinomycetota bacterium | reverse complement strand
CTCCCGCAGCAGGTCCTCCCGGTCGTCGAGCACCATGAGGATGCGGCCGGCCTCTCCCACGGGGGCCTCGGAGAGCGGGTGCCCGGAAATCTGCTGCAAATCCTGGGACCGGCGGGGAATCGGGTGCCCGTGGGGGTCCGTCAGCGGCCGGCCGAGCTCCCGGTCCAGGGCTTCCACCTCGTCCGGGGACATGGCGTGCTCCATCCGCTCCGCCTCCCGGTGAAGCGCGTCGAGCGGGAGCCCTACCACCTCGGACAGGTACTGCTCGGCAAGCCGGTGTGCCCTAACCAGCTCCAGCGCCTGTGCCGCGCCCTCCCGCGTGGTCTTGAGGTCATCGGTCGAGCCGGACAGAAGCTCGCCTCGGAGAAGCCGGCGTGCCCCGTGCGCCACCTCGTCGTCGGTGCGGCCGATGCGGGCAGCCACCGCGGCGCCGGAGGAGATCCCGCCGGCCACCTCGGTCTTGTAGACCTCTTTCAGGATGTCCTCGTCCAGGGTGCGGCTGCTGACCCGGCGCCGCCGGAGCCGTCTCACCGCCAGCCCCCGCTTGGGAGCAAAGAAGAAGCACAGGGCGAACAGGGTGGAGGCGACGATGACCATCGACGGCCCCGACGCCACGTCCACGTAGTAGGAGCCGTAGAGGCCGCCGATCGCCGAGACCAGCCCGATTGCCGCCGCGATCAGCATCATGCGGGACAGCCGGTCGGTGAGCAGGTAGGCGGTGGCCCCGGGCACGATGAGCATGGCTATGACGAGGATCAGGCCGACGGCCTGGAGGGCCGACACAATCGTGGCCGAAAGAAGCGCCGTGAATATGTACTGGAGGGCGCGGGTCGGCATCCCGATGGCCTGCGCCATCGTCGGGTCGAAGCTCCACAGGTGGAACTCCTTGAAGAGCAGAACCACGACGAGAAGAACCAGACCGCCGCTCACCGACGTGAGTAGGAGGTCGCTGTTGCTGACCCCGAGAACGTTGCCGAAAAGGACGTGGAACAGGTCGATGCCGCGGGGATCCACGATGCTGATGATCGCCAGGCCGAGGGCGAAGGTGAAGGTGAGAAGGATCCCCATCGCGGTGTCCTGCTTGATCCGGCTGTTCCGCTCGATGTAGGTCACGGCCAGCCCCGTCAGGATGCCGACGATCAGCGCGCCCCAGAAGATGCCGACGTGCCGTCCGGCTATCCAGCCGAGGGCGACGCCGAGGAGCACCGCATGGGATATGGCGTCGCCCAGGAGGGCTGAGCGGCGTACTACGAGCAGGCAGGAAAGCGTGGCCGACGTGATACCCACGATCACGGCCACCATTAGGCCGGTCCGCATGAAGCCGTATCGGGTGAGGGGCTCGATGAAGAGCTCGTACGGGTTCACGCGATCCCTCTCAGCACGGCCGGCACCGCGCCGTAGGCTGCGGTGATGTTCTCGGCGTTGAAGACCTCCGCCGGCGGCCCGAAGGCCACGACGCGCCGCGAGACGATGAGCAGCCTGTCGTACGCGTTGCTGACCGACGCCAGGTCGTGGTTGATGACCACAAGGGTGGCGCCTCCGTCCCTCAGGTTCTTCATCTCCCGCCACAGCAGCTGCTCCGTCAGCGCGTCGACGCCGGCGAACGGCTCGTCGAGCAGCAGCAGGCGCGCCTTCTGGGCGAGGGCACGGGCCAGGAAGACCCGTTGCTGCTGGCCACCCGATAGTTCGCCGATCTGCCGGTCGGCCAGCTGGCTGAGCCCGACCCGCTCGATCGCCGCTCCCGCCAGCGCCCGGTCGGCGTCGGTCGGCCTGCGGAACCACCCCAGATGCGCGTACCGGCCCATGGTGACGACCTCGTGCACGAGCGCCGGGTAGTCCCAGTCGATCTCCGATCGCTGGGGCAGGTAGGCGATGTTCTTGCGGACGCGGCCGATCGGGCCTTCGTCGACCAGCACCTCGCCGGTGTCCCTGCGGATCAGTCCGATCACCGCCTTCACCAGGGTCGACTTCCCGGCGCCGTTCGGGCCGATCACTCCGACGATCTCCCCGGGGCCGCAGGCGAAGGAGGCGGACCGGAGCACCGGCGTGCCGTCGTAGGAGACGGACAGGTCTTTGACCTCCAACTTCACTCCGCCCCACCGCCCAAGCCCTCGGCGATGGAGCGGGCGTTGGCGAGCATCATGCCGACGTAGTTCTCGGCTCCGCTTCCCTCGGCACCGACCGAGTCCCCGTAGAGCGGGGTGCCGATCTCGACGCCGGCGTCGCTGGCCACCCTCTCCATCAGGCGGGGGTTGATCGTTGTCTCGACGAACACCGTGGGCACGCCGGACCGGCGGACGGCGTCGACGATGGTCCGGACCTCGTCGGCCGACGGCTCCCTCTCGGTGGAGATGCCCCAGATGGTGGCGATGACCTCGAGACCGTACCGGCTGCCGAAGTAGCGGAAGGCGTCATGAGTGGTCACGAGCTTCCGGTTGCCCTCCGGGATGGTCTGGACCAGCTGGGTGATCTCGCGGTCGAGGTTGGAGATCTCCTCCTTGTACCGGGCGGCGTTCGCCTCGAACTCCTCGGACTGCTCGGGCAGCAGCTCGGACAGCCCTTGGGCGATGTTGTCGACGTACGCCTTCGCCAGCTCCGGGTCCATCCACATGTGCGGGTCCGGGTCTCCCTGGTACTGGCCCGCGGTCTGGATCATCGGCTGGATCCCCTCGGTGACCGTGATGACGGGCTGGTCTTCCGTCCCCGTCTCGATGAGCTCGTCCAGCCACCGCTCCAGGCCCGCCCCGTTACGGAAAACGATGTCCGCCTCGGAGACCAGGCGGGCGTCGGACGGCTTGGCTTCGTAGACGTGGGGATCGCCGCCGATGGGGACGATGCTCTCGACCTCGACGGCGTCGCCGGCGACGGCTCTCACCATGTCGGCGAGGATGCTGATGGTCACTGCGGCCCGGGGCCTGCCCGAGTCCTCCTCGGCAGAGGCGGAGCAGCCGGCCAGCAGGGCGGCGGCCACCAGCACGACCGCCAACCGGCCCTTCAACGTTCGATGGCTCATTTCTTCTCCTGTGAGATGTAGACGCTTCTGGTGACCTCGCCGCTGAGAGCGTGTCGCCGCTTGCCGACCTTGACCCAGACGGGGCCGCCGAACGGGTCCTTCTTCTCGATGAGAATGTCGGTCCCCGGTTGCAGGCCGAGGGCGGCGAGGTGCCGGAGCACCTCCGGGTCCCGGTCCGACACCCGTTCGACCCGGGCCGGTCCGGGTGCCGCCTGCTGGAGCGGGTCATGGCGCTCCTCCTGGTAGCGGCCCCCCTTGGGCGGTATCGGGTCGCCGTGGGGGTCGTGGGTGGGATCCCCGAGCATCCGGGCGATTGCGTCCTCCAGGTCCTCGCTGATGGCGTGCTCCAGCACCTCCGCCTCGTCGTGCACCCGGTCCCACGGGATGCCGAGCGATTGATGCAGGTAGGCCTCGAGGAGCCGGTGATGCCGGATCACCTCCAGGGCGATCTTTGTCCCCTCCTCCGTCAGCTCCACCCCCTGGTAGCGCCGGTGCGTCAGGTAACCCATAGAGGTCAACCGCTTGACCATTGCGGTGACCGATGCCGGGCTCACCTTCAAACGCTCTGCGATTGCGTTGGTGGACACGCCCTCGCCGGCCCGGGCAATCGAGTAGATAGTTTTGAGGTAATCCTGAACTGCGTCCGTAACTTGCATAAACCGAAGTTTAGATGAGTCTAAATATTCTGCAAGCGGCTGCCTTCCCAGGGGCTGTAACGTAAAAGGCATGACAGATCCCTACGAACCGCAGTCATTCGAGCCCGGCTGGGCGCAGAGGTGGGAGTCGGAGGCGGTCTACGCCGTGCCGGACGACCCCGGCGGCAAGCCCAAGCGGTTCGTCATGGAGATGTTCCCGTATCCCTCGGGCGACCTGCACATGGGTCACGTCGAGAACTACACCATCGCGGACGCCATGGCACGCTACTGGCGGATGCGAGGGTACTGCGTCATGCACCCGATGGGGTACGACGCCTTCGGCCTGCCGGCGGAGAACGCAGCCATCAAAAGAGGCATCCATCCCCAGGACTGGACGCTCTCGAACATCGCCAAGATGCGGTCCTCGTTCCTGCGCCTCGGCTACTCCTACGACTGGGCGCGGGAGGTCATCTCCTGTCTGCCCGACTACTACAGGTGGAACCAGTGGATCTTCCTGGAGATGTACAGGCGGGGCCTGGCGTACCGCAAGACGTCGCCGGTGAACTGGTGCCCGGTCGACAAGACCGTGCTGGCGAAAGAGCAGATCTCGACCGGAGTCTGCTGGCGCTGCGGATCGGTCCCGGAGGTGCGGGACCTGACCCAGTGGTTCCTGAAGATCACCGACTACTCGGACCGCCTGCTGGACGACATGGACCAGCTGGACTGGGCGGAGTCGCTGCTCACCATGCAGCGCAACTGGATCGGCCGGAGTCAGGGCGCCGAGGTCGTGTTCAAGATGAAGCCTGACGGAAGCGACGAGACCAGGGACTTTCCGGTCTTCACCACCCGCCCCGACACCCTGTGGGGCGCCACCTTCTTCGTCCTGGCGGCCGAGCATCCGGCGGCTGCCGAGATGGTCGCCGGCACGCCGCAGGAGGGCGAGTACCAGGCTTTCGTCGACGATATCCGCCGCCAGAGCGAGATCGACCGGCTGGGCGCCAAGGGGGCGGGGCGCGGCATGAGGCTACCGGCGGTGGCCATCAACCCGGTCAACGGGGAGGAGATTCCCGTCTGGGCCGCCGACTACGTCCTCATGGGGTACGGCACGGGCGCCATCATGGCCGTACCCGCGCATGACCAGAGGGACTTCAGCTTCGCCCGCAAGCACAACATCCCCATCCGGGTGGTCGTGCAGCCCGACGGTGAGGAGCCGATGGACGGCGACACGATGACTGAGGCCGCGCCGGGAACAGGGGTCCTGGTCAACTCGGGGCCCTTCACCGGCACGCGGGTCGACCCGCAGACCCAGGAGGGAATCCTGGACGTCATCGCGTGGCTGGATCGCCAGGGCCTCGGGAGGCGGCAGGTCAACTACCGGCAGCGTGACTGGCTGGTCTCCCGCCAGCGCTACTGGGGCACGCCGATCCCGATTATCCACTGCCCGTTCTGCGGCGAGGTCCCGGTGCCCGAGGAGGAGCTGCCGGTGCTGCTCCCGCCGCAGGCGGACTACACACCGACCGACGCAGCGGTGAGCCCCCTGGCAAACAACTCCGACTTCGTGAACGTGATCTGCCCGAAGTGCGGGGGAGAGGCGCGCCGGGAGACCGACACGCTCGACACCTTCTTCGACTCGTCCTGGTACTTCCTGCGCTACTGCGACCCTCAGAACGACCAGGCCGCTTTCCGGCCGGAGAAGGTGGCGGCGTGGGGACCGGTGGACAACTACTTCGGCGGGGTCGAACACGCGGTGATGCACCTGATCTACGCCCGCTTCTTCACCAAGTTCTTCAAGGACATCGGCCTGCTGGAGTTCGACGAGCCGTTCCTCAAGCTGTTCAACCAGGGGCACGTGAGCTGGGACGGCAAGGAGATGAGCAAGTCGACCGGTCACGTCATCGAGGCGGCCGCGGTCATCGACGCCTTCGGCGCCGACTCCGCCCGCACCTTCATCCTGTTCTCGAGCCCGCCGGCCGCCGACTACGACTTCCCGGCCGACGGGTACGGGGAGATCGGCCGGGTGGCCAACAGCTGGCTGTCCCGGGTGTGGCGCATCCTTCAGGATCCGTCCGGCGAACCGGTGCCCGACGCATTGAACCGCCAGGTCCACCGGACTGTGAAGGCGATCACCGCAGACATGGAGGAGTTCGGCCTCAACACGGCGATCGCCAAGATGATGGAGCTGGTCAACGCTTTCTCCAAGGCAGGCGGGCCGGTGCCCCGCGAGGCGGCGGAGAAGTTTCTCCGCCTGCTTGCTCCCATTGCGCCCTTTATGGCGGAGGAGCTGTGGCACCGGTACGGGAACACGGACTCGGTGCACCGGCAGCCGTGGCCCGACTACGACGAGGCGCTGGCGGCAGTGGAGAACGTGACCATGGTGGTCCAGGTCAACGGCAAGGTGCGGGACCGCATGGAGGTGCCGGCAGAGATCTCCGCGGACGAGATGAAGGAGCTCGCGCTCGGCAGCGCTCGAGTGAAGGAGTACCTGAACGGCAACGAGCCGCTGAAGGTGATTTCGGTGCCGCCCAAGCTCGTAAACGTCGTAGTGAGATAACGCCGTTCCCGCAACGGCTGTTCAGGCCGGCAGACGAAGTCTCGACGTCACAGGGGAGCAAATGCGAATGATTCTCACTTCAGCTAAGGTGCACGCATGCGCTTCGCGGTCACGGCACTGGTTCTCGTCCTCCTGCTGGCCGCCTGTGGGGAGGACGACCCGGCAGAGGATACGTCCCGGAGATCGGTGGTCACCGCTTTCTACCCGCTCACGTTCGTCGCCACCGAGGTGGCCGGAGACATGGCCGACGTCTCCAGCGTCACGCCGGCGGGGGTGGAGCCGCACGACGTCGAGCTGACCGCGAGCCAGGTGCGCCGCACCACGGAGGCTGACCTGCTCGTGTACCTCGGGGGTGGCTTCCAGCCCGAGCTGGAGAAGTTGGTCCCCGAGGTCGAGCGGACCCTGAACGTTCTGACCGTCACCCCCGGGTCGTCGCCTCAGGACGATCCGCACATCTGGCTCGACCCGGTCCTCATGGCCGGTATAACCGACGCGGTGGCCGATGCCATGGCGCAGGTGGACCCTCGTCACGCCGACGACTACCGCGCCAACGCGGCCGACCTGGTGACCCGAATCAACGACCTGGACGACGACTTCGTCAACGGCCTCTCCCGGTGCGAGCGCCGGGAGTTCGTGACCACGCACGAGGCCTTCGGCCACCTCGCCGAGCGGTTCAACCTCACGCAGATCGGCATCGCGGGCATCAGCCCGGAGCAGGAGCCGTCGCCCCGGCGGCTCGAGGAGGTCGCGCAGGTCGTTAGGGAGCGCAACATCACCACCATCTTCTTCGAGGCGCTGCTGCCGGAGGACATCGCCGAGACGGTGGCGGGAGAGACGGGGGCCGAAACTGCGTTGCTCGATCCGCTCGAGAGCCCTCCCCGGACCGGTGACTACCTGAGCGCCATGCGCGCCAACCTGCAGGCGCTCCGCACGGCCCTCAACTGCCGGTGACCGCAACCCACGTTGCCGAGCTGCGCGGGGTTACCGTCGACCTCGGCTTGCTCCGGGTCCTAAACGGCGTCGACGTAACTTTTCGGAAGGGCGAGTTCGTAACCCTTCTCGGGTCCAACGGCTCCGGTAAGACGACCCTCGTCCGTGCGCTGCTGGGTCTGCTGCCGCTGGTCTCCGGCGAGGTTCTGCTCTTCGGGACGCCGCTGAGGCAGTTTCGCGACTGGGCGCGGATCGGCTACGTCCCCCAGCGTTTCGGAGCCAGCTCTGGGGTACCCGCCACGGTGGAGGAGGTGGTCCTCACCGGCCGGATCGCACTGGCTCGCCGGCTGCGGGGCTATTCCCGGAAGGACCGGCAGGCGGTGCTGGAGTCGCTGGAGCGGATGGGTCTCGGGGAACTGCGCCGGCAACGGGTGTCGCAGCTCTCCGGCGGTCAGCAGCAGAGGGTCCTCATCGCCCGGGCGCTGGTCAACCAGCCGGAGTTCCTGCTTCTGGACGAGCCGGTTTCCAGCATCGACCTGGAGAACCAGGAGCTGTTCGCCGGCTCGCTCCAGGAGCTCACCGAGTCGGGCGTCACGGTGCTGCTGGTAGCCCACGCCCTCGGCGCCTTGGAGCCCCTGGTCCACCGTACCGTGGTGCTGGAGCGGGGGGCCGTCGCCTACGACGGGCCGCCGACCGCCGAGCACCAGGACGCGCACGCCCACCACCATTCCGGACCTGTCTCCGCGGGCGGCCTGCCCAGGGAGAGATAGTGGGCGTCTTCGGGCTCGAGTTCATGCGGAAGGCCCTGGTGGCAGCTCTTATCGTCGGCGTGACCGCCCCTTCCATCGGGATCTTCCTGGTCCAGCGAAGACTCGCGTTGATGGGTGACGGCATCGGCCACGTCGCCTTCATGGGCGTGGCCGCCGGCCTGCTCGCCGGCACGTCGCCCGTAGTCACCGGCATCGTGGCCGCCGCGCTTGCCGGGGCGGGGATCGAGGCCCTGCGGGAAAGGGGCCGGACGGCCAGCGACGTCGCCCTCGCCCTGCTCTTTTACGGGGGTATCGCCGGCGGGGCCCTGCTGGCTTTCCGGTCGGGCCGCTCGAACCAGGTGCTGGGCTATCTGTTCGGATCGGTGCTCACCGTGACCTCGGGCGACCTGGTGATCCTGGTGGCCGCGGCCGCCTTCGTCCTGGCGACCGTGTTTTTCTGGCGTAAGGAGCTGTTCGCCGTGTGCTACGACGAGGAGGTGGCCCACGTCTCCGGGCTGGCGGTCCGGAGGCTGAACTTCCTCATCGCCCTGGCCGCCGCGGTGACGGTCGGTGTGACCATGCGCGTGGTGGGCATCCTTCTCGTCTCGGCCATGCTGGTCATCCCGGTGGCCATAGCGCAGCAGGTCTCGCAAAGCTTCCGTACGACGATGGTGTCCGCCATGGTGCTCGGAGGAGCTCTAGCCGTCGGCGGTGTGCTGCTCGCCTACCAGGCGGACACCTCTCCCGGAGCGACGATCGTGCTGGTGGGGATCGCGCTGTTCCTGGTTGCCGCGGCACTCGGAGCGCGAAGGCGGCACGCGCCGGCGCCCTCCTAGTCCGGCGTCAGTCAGTCGCAGAAGGGGAAGCAGGAGCCGAACCTGTCGGTCGGGCTTCCCGGGGAGGACGGAGGCGCCGATCTGGTCTCGGGCTCCTGCCGTCGGGGGGCCGGGTTCTCCGGCTGCTCGACCCTCGGCTCGGACGGCTCGGCGGGCGGGCCCGTGTCGACGTCCCTGCCGTCCGCTCCCGTCGGCGGAGCCTCCTCATCGTCTGCCGGCTGGCCGTCCCGACCGGCGGACGTAGTCGAGGGGGTGCTGGACTGGGCGAGCTTGGCCGACGACGGGTTCTCGCCGCCGTAGCTCACCGCCTGGCCCGCCAGGCTCGGCTTGCGGAAGCTCGCCTCCGGCAGCTTCCGGACCGCCTGGGACATGAACCGCCGCCAGATCGTGGCGGGAAGCGAGCCGCCCGTCACCTCTATGCCGTGCACGTCCTTCATCTCTTTGATGGTGCCGTCCGGGCCGGGCGCGTATCCCATCCAGACGACCGCTGTGAGGTTGGGGGTGTAGCCGGCGAACCAGGCGTTGGCGTGGTTCTGCGTGGTGCCGGTCTTGCCGGCCGCCGGCCTGCCGATCTTGGCGCCGGTTCCCGTGCCGGAACGGATGTTGCGCTCGAGCACGTAGTTGACCGTGTCGGCTACGTTGCGCTCGAGAGCCTGGGTCACCTTGGGCGAGTTCTCGACGAGGACCCTGCCGCTCGGGTCGGTCACCCGGACGATGGCGATGGGGTCCGGCCGGTTTCCCCGCTGGGCGAAGGTGGTGTACGCCCGTGCCATCTCCAGCGGTGTCACGTCTGAGGTCCCCAGTGCCAGGGCGCAGCCGGCGTCGAACCGGGGGATCTCGATGCCCGTCCTGGCCGCGGTCGCCATGAACTCGGCCGGAGTCACGACAGTGTTCATCATCTGCGCGTAGACCGTGTTGACCGAGCTCACGGTCGCGGAGGCCACGTCTATCGGGCCGTAGGAGGCGTCCTCGAAGTTGGACACCTTCCAGGCCGACCCGTCCTGGTTCCGGCAGCGGCCGGACTGGATCTCGATCGGGGAAGCGCCGGAGTACGTCGATGCGATCGACTTGCCCTCCGATAGGAAGGCGGCCAGAGCGATCGGCTTGAACGCCGAGCCGGCCTGCCGCCCGCCGCCGTTCGAGCCGCCGTCGGTGGCGAAGTTGAACCCGCGGGAGCGGCTGACGCTGCTCACGTCACGCCCGCCGACCATCGCCCTGATCTCTCCCTGGGGCCCCATGGCGACGAGCGCGGCCTCCGGGTCGTCCGGCCGGTTCAGGACACCCTTCACTGCGTCCTCGGCGGCGTCCTGCATGTCGAGGTCGAGGGTGGTGGAGATGTCCAGGCCCCCTCGCAGGATCTGGCCGTCGCTCAGCCCGTACTCGGACTTGAGGGTACGGCGGACGTACTCGACGAAGTAGCCCGCCCGCGGAGACTCGAGCTCCACGGACGCACCCGGCTTGAACTGCTGGGCCAGCTTCTCCTGCTTGGCCTTGCGCGCCTCCGCCTCGGTAATGGCCCGGGCGCCGGCCAGTGCGTCGATCACCTGGTTGCGCAGACGGGTGGCTCCCTGGGGGTCTTCGTCGATCTGATACCTCTCCGGAGAGCGGATCACGCCGGCAAGGTATGCGGCCTGGCCGACGGTCAGGTCGGCGGCGGGCACCTTGAAGTAGGTCCGGGCCGCGGCCTCCGCTCCGTAGGCGCCTCTTCCGAAGTACACAGTGTTGAGGTAGCGCTGCATGATCTCGCCCTTGGAGAGGTGCTGCTCGAGCTGGACCGCCCAGAAGGCCTCCTTGAGCTTTCGTGTGACCGTGCGCTCACGCCCGATGGAGGGGAAGGCATTGCGTGCGTACTGCTGCGTGATGGTCGAGCCGCCCTGGCGAATACCGCCGCCGGCGAAGTTGGTGTAGGCGGCCCGCACGATTCCCTTGTAGCTCATGCCGCCGTGCTCGAAGAAGTCGCGGTCCTCGGCCAGCAGGACGGCGGAGCGGAGGTGTTTCGATATGTTGCTCAGCTCGACGACCGTCCGGTCCTCCTCGCCGTGCAGAGTGGCGATGAGCCGCCCGTCGGCTGCCAGAACTCGCGATGACTGGGCCTGCGGGGCAAGCGACGGGATGTCGAAGGTGGCCATCCAGATGACGACGCCGAGAGCGCCCAGGATGCTGACCGCCCCTGCCGCGAGGGCCCACGGCCAGCGCAGCTTCGCTTCCATGAGGAAGGCCTTGGGGCTGTCGACCCAGCGGCGGGACAAGGTGGGGACGCCGGACCCGGAAAGGTCCGCCCACTCCATGGCTCGGAGCACTGCGGTTGCCGCCTTCATCTTCGCGGCGAATCTCTACCCCCACCGTGAATTCAGCAACCGCGAACTGGGAAATGGAGTGGCCGGTGGCTCCTGAGCAATACTGGGTGGCATGTCGGAGCACTCGGCCGGACTGCGCTGGCGCCTGTCCGCAGAGGGAGTGCTTTCTCGCGGGCTCGGTGAAGATCGAGGTGCTGGTGCAGCCGCAGGAGTGAATCCCGTGCGGAAGTCCGCTGAATCCGGCACAATTCCGGTCGTGGCGACTCCGACCTCAGACCCGGAGGGTTACGCGGTCTTCCAGACGGCGATCGGACCCTGCGGCATTGCGTGGACCGAGCGTGGGGTCGTGGGCGTCCAGCTTCCCGAGGAGTCGGAGGACGCTACCCGCGAGCAGCTGCAGACCCGCTTTCCGCACCTGGCCGAGGCGGCCCCCAGCCCCCACGCCCGAGCTGCCCTGCAGGCGATCGTCTCCTTGATGGGCGGCGAAGAGGTGGATCTGGCTGCATTTCCTCTGGATCTCGACGGCGTGCCGGCGTTCCACCGGCAGGTCTACGAGGCTTTGCGCACGACCGGCAGGGGCGCCACGTTGACGTACGGGGAGCTGGCCGCACTGGCCGGCTCGCCCGGGGCCGCCAGGGCGGTCGGAAACGCCATGCGGCGCAACCCGCTGGCGATCCTGGTTCCGTGCCACCGGGTCCTGGCGGCGGGCGGCAAGCCCGGTGGCTTCTCTGCGGCCGGAGGCGTATGCACCAAGACCCGCATGCTCGAGATCGAGGGCGTCCGCCTCGGGGCCGCGGCGTCGACGCCCCGGAACGCAGACGACTTCGACTTCGACCGGGCAGCCGCGGTCAGGCATCTCGTCGCCGCCGATCCGGAGCTCGGCCGGCTGATCGAGGCGGTCGGCCCGTTCACCATGGAGCTGGGCACGACCCCGAGCATCTTCGTCGCGCTCGCCAGGGCCATCACCTACCAGCAGCTGAGCGGCAAGGCTGCCGAGACTATCTACGGCCGGATGTGCGCCCTGTTCGCCCGGCCCGAGGCCGGCCCCACGGCCGGCGAGCTGCTGCGGTTGACCGACGATCAGCTCAGGGGTGCGGGCGTGTCGCGCCCGAAGATCCGCTCCCTGCGCGACCTGGCGGAACGGCAGCTGCGGGGCGAGATTCCCACTCTGGCCGAGGCCCGTCTCCTCCCGGACGAGGAGCTGGTCGAGCGGTTGACCCGCGTGCGGGGCATCGGCAGATGGACCGTCGAGATGCTCCTCATGTTCCGCCTGGGCCGTCCGGACGTGCTTCCTGCAGCGGACCTGGGCATCAGGAAAGGGTTTGCCCGCGTCTTTGGCGGCGAGCTTCCCCTGCCGGCAGAGGTCGAGGAGCGGGGCGAGCGCTGGCGTCCCTACCGGACGGTGGCCAGCTGGTACCTGTGGCGGGCGGTCGATATGAAGCCGGGAGTGGCCACCTAGTTACGGCACGCCTTGCAGAGCCCGAACAGGCCCAGCGGACGCTGATGCAGCTCGAACCCGAACTCGTCCAGGAGGTCGCTTTCCACGCCGGACATCCATGAAGCGGGCAGCTCCTGCACCGAGCCGCACTTCTCGCAGCACAGGTGGTGGTGCTGGTGGTCTTTCAGGTGGTAGACGGTGCTGCCGTCGGCAAAGTAGACCCGGTCCACGATGTCGAGCTCCCGAAGCGTCTCGAGCGTACGGTACACCGTGGACACGTCCATCGAGGGAAAGTCTTCTTGCACCCGGGTCGCTATGTCGTCGGCGCTGATGTGTCCGTGGCAGTCGACGATGACCTGGATGACCGCCTGGCGGCTCATAGTCCGGCGCCGCCCGCTGGCGACCAGCAGGCTCATGATCTGCTCCACCTGCGACTCGAAAGTGCGGGCCACGATCCAACGCTCCTCTACCGTCGGGCGAGTGCCTATCTAAACACGCAACCGGCCCGGTCGGTTTCCTAGCCGGCCGCCGGCTCGAGCACCCGCCCCGTTGCCAGCAGGACCTCCTCGCTGCCGGGTGGGCCGATCAGCTGCAGGCTCGTCGGAAAGCCGGCCTCCGTCGGTACGGGCAGCGCCAGCGCCGGCACACCGGCCAGGTTCACCGACGGGGTCTGCCGCAGCGAATACATCAGCTCCGGGTCTGACAGAGGAGGCGGGAAGCCGGAGAGGACCGGCGTGGCGATCAGGGGAGCGGCGTCGAAAGCGCGTGCCAGCTCGCCCTTCCACGACTGCCGGGCGATCTCCAGCCGGCTTCGCTCCGCTGCGGTGGTGCGAGCGCCGCCTTCCAGACGCCGCCGGACGTCGGCGCCCAGCTTGCCGGATCCGAGCAGGTGCCCGTTGGCTTCGTACGCCTCGGCGGCGATCAGTGCCATGGCGTCCTTGGACGCCTGGGCCCACCCTCGCAGCTCGACAGACACGACCTCGAACCCGGCGGCG
>DATAAN010000176.1:0-22518 GCA_036260105.1 Actinomycetota bacterium | reverse complement strand
CCCGACTCCGAACCGGGACGACGGCTACGACATCGCCGACTACTACACGGTCGACCCGCGGTACGGCACGCTCGGCGACTTCGTTGCGTTCATCCACGGCGCCGACGAGCGGGGGATCAGGGTTGTGATCGACCTGGTGGTGAACCACACGTCGGATCAGCACCCCTGGTTCCAGGATGCCTGCTCCGGCCGGGACGCCCGCCACAGGGACTGGTACGTCTGGTCCGACGAGCCGATAAAGGAGGCCGAGTCGCTGATCTTTCCCGGCCTTCAGACCACCAACTGGACCCAGGATCGCCAGACCGGCCAGTACTACTTCCACCGGTTCCACGACTTCCAGCCTGACCTCAATCTCGCCAACCCCGAGGTGCGGGAGGAGATCAAGCAGATCATGCGATTCTGGCTGCAACTCGGGGTGGCCGGATTCCGCTTCGACGCGGCGCCGTTCATGATCGAGACGGTCGGCGTGCACGGCGGCGTCAACGAGCCGCATCACGACTGGCTCCGGGACTTCACGCTTTTCGTCAAACGGCGGCGGGGCGACGCGGTCCTGCTCGGCGAGGCGAACCTGCCCCCGAACCAGATCGCCCAGTACTTCGGGGAAGGGCACGAGCTGCACCTGCTCTTCAACTTCTCCCAGAACAGCTCGCTGATCGCCAGCCTCGCCACCGGGACTGCCAAGCCCCTCCACGACTACTTCGCCGCGCTCCCCCCGGCACCGGAGCTCTGCGGCTGGGTGAACTTCGCCCGCCTGCACGACGAGCTCAACATGGACACGCTCGACGAGGAGTTGCGCCAGGTCGTGTTCGACGCTTTCGCCCCGGAGGAGAACATGCGGATCTACGGGCGCGGGATGCGCCGGCGGCTGGCGCCCATCTTCGGCGGCGACCGCAAGCGGCTGGAGCTGCTGTACAGCCTCACCTTCTCCACACCCGGTATGCCGATGCTCTACTACGGCGACGAGATCGGTATGGGGGACAACCTCGAACTGCCCGACCGCCTTCCGGCGAGGACGGTCATGCAGTGGACCGCCTCAGACACCGGCGGCTTCTCCGACGCCGAGCCCTACCGGATGGTGCGCCCGGTCGCCACCGAGCCCTACGGTCCCAAGCAGGTCAACGTCCGTGACCAGGCGCACGACCCGGACTCGATGCTGCAGTGGATGCGCCGTCTGGTCCAGACCCGCAAGCAGAGCGCGGCCGTCGGCTACGGACCGGTAGAGGTGCTGGATTCCGGCTTCGACGACGTGCTGGCCCACCGCTTCGTATGGGAGACCAACCTGGTGCTGGCGGTGCACAACCTGTCGGACAAATCGCGCATGGTGAATCTCCGCCGGCTGGCCGGCAAGGAAGCGGAGTACCTGCAGATCGAGCTATCCGACTCCGGGGCCAGGCCGGGCGACGAGGTGTCGGACAAGAACGTGCGGATCCCCGGCTACGGCTACCGCTGGATCCGCGGCTTCACCCGCAAGACCGACACCCCGCTCCCCTAGGCCAGACGCTCGGCCAACGGACTGTGCCCCTCCGCGCGCGCGAAGTCGGCAGCCGTTCGTCCGTCGTCGGTGGCAATGTCCGGGGCGGCGCCGCTACGGAGAAGCAGCTCAACCAGCCGTTCGTTGCCGTGCTTGGCCGCCGCGTGCAAGGCTGTGTACCCACCCTCCTGCTGCGCGTTCGCCTCGGCGCCCATCGCAAGCAGGGTCTCGGCGAGCATTGGGTCGGGTCCGGCTACCGCGCTGTGGAGGGGCCTTACGCGGCTGGGATTTTTGGCCTGGGCGTTCGGGTCGGCGCCGGCCAGAAGAAGGATGTTGGCTGCGAGCCGGCGGCCGAAGAAGGCGGCGAAGTGCAGCGGGGTGAACCCGTCGGGCGACCACGCGTTCAACTGCTCAGGATTCTCCTTCAGCGCAAGCTCGAGCTTTCCGGCGTCGCCGATGGCGGCAGCCTCGAACGCGTCCAGCCACCCTTTCGCTTCGGCGATCGCCCTTGCCACTTCCTCCTGCCCCCGGTACAGCGCGTGCATCACCGCCGAGACACCGCTCTCGTCCCGCTCGTCGGCGACCCGCCGGTCCGAGATCAGCTCGAATACCCGCTCCCTGTTCCCAGCCTGCACCGCATCGACCAGCTCGCCCATGAAGCCTCCCCGAATCGCAATCCGATAGGTAGCCTACCTATAATGGCCGGGTGCGTAAAGACGAGGATCTTCTCGAGCTGGCGGACGGGCTCCACAGCGCGTCGGTCCGTCTGCTCAGAAGGGTGCGGAGCGAGGACCAGAAGTCCGGCCTCTCACCTGCGCGCCTGTCGGTCCTGTCGGTCCTTGCGTTCTCGGGACCGCTGACGGTCGGGCGGCTGGCGGCCGCCGAAGGCGTCCGGTCGCCGACGATGACGGGCATCGTCAACGGCCTGGTTGAGCAGGGCCTGGTGGAGCGGCGAAGCTTCGGGGCGGACCAGCGGGCCGTGGAGGTGGCGATCACCCGCCAGGGCCAGCAGCTTTTCAACGCCGCCCGGAAACGTCGGGTAGAGGCGGTCGCCGCATTACTGGAGCCGCTGAGCCCGGACGACCGCGATCAGATCGCCCGGACGGTTGCAGTGTTGAAGGGCCGGCTGGGCTAGCGGCTACAGGCTGCGGGCCAGGTTGGCGAACTTCGTGTAGTGGTTCAGGAACGCGAGGTCGATCTTGCCGATGGGGCCGGATCGGTGCTTCGCCACGATCACCTCGGCTATGCCCTTCTGCGGGCTGTCCGGGTTGTAGACCTCGTCCCGGTAGATGAACAACACGATGTCGGCGTCCTGCTCGATGCTTCCCGAGTCCCGAAGGTCTGCCAGCATCGGCCGCTTGTCGGTCCGGTGCTCGACGTTACGGGAGAGCTGGGAAACCGCGATCACCGGAAGCTCCAGCTCACGAGCAAGGATCTTGAGCGACCTCGAGATGTCGCCGATCTCCTGCACCCGGTTGTCGCCACGGACGCGGGACGTGGGCTGCATCAGCTGCAGGTAGTCGACGATCACCAGACCCAGGCCGTGCTTGGCCTTGAGGCGACGGCACTTGGCCCGCATCTCCATGATCGAGACGCTGGCCGTGTCGTCGATGAAGATCGGCGCCTCGGCGAGCCGGCCGAGGGCGTGCGAGAGCTTCGGCCAGTCCGAGTCCTGAAGCTGGCCCCTGCGCAGGCGGTTGGAGTCGACTCGTGCCTCGGCGCACATCAGCCGCTGCGTCAGCTCCATCTTCGACATCTCCAGGGAGAAGATGACCACCGGCGTGTTCTGCTCAACCGCCACGTGCTGGGCCATCGAGACGGCGAGCGCCGACTTGCCCATAGCGGGCCGGGCCGCGATCACGATGAGGTTGGAAGGCTGGAACCCGGCAGTGATGTTGTCCAGCTCGGTGAACCCGGTGGGCAGGCCGGTGATCGAGGAACCCCGCTCGTAGAGCTTCTCGACGACCTCCATGTTCTCGGTCAGCAACTCCCGCAGGGGTTGGAAGTCCTGGGTGTCCCGGCGCTGGCTGACCTTGTAGATCAGGTCCTCGGAGTAGTCGATGGCGGACTCGACGTCCTCGGGGACCCCGTACGCCATCTCGGAGATGTTGTGGGCAGCGTCGATCAGCCGGCGCAGCAGGGCGTTCTCCTCGACGATCCGGGCGTAGTGCACCGCCGAGCCGGCGGTGGGCACCGTCTGGACCAGGGTAAAGATGTAGGACTTGCCGCCGAGCGGCTCCAGGGTGCCCCGCCGCCGGAGCTCCTCCGCCAGGGTCACCGCGTCGATGGGCTCCCCACGGCCGTAGAGCTCAAGCATGGCGTTGAACATCTCGGTGTGAGCCGGCTTGTAAAAGTCGTCCGCCCGAACGATCTCCAGCACGTTGGCCACCGCTTCCCGGGAGAGCAAGCACGCGCCGAGAACCGATTCCTCCGCCTCCAGGTTGTACGGCGGGACGTGCCCGGCAAAGCCGGACTCCTGGGCCGGTCGGCTGGTTAAGCGGGTAGCCATGGGAGCTCCACGAACATGTGTTCGTAAGGATAAAGGAGGGGGCCGACGATCCCCGGCATTGCACGGGGCCTCTTCCACAGGGTGTCAGGCGCGCCTTCCACAGGAACAAGCTCCGAATTCACAGGATCCCCACAGCCTTTCCGCTCAGTTACCCACAACATGTAGGGGGTAAGGTCAGCAAGGCGCAATATATGGGGGCAGCCCGCTAGGGGTCAACGTGGTGTGGGAAACAAAGTTTCCTTGTCGCCGGGCTGCAAACCCGACGCGTCACAGCTTTAGTTCTACACTCCCTGGCTGGGGGATCACATGTTCAACGCCTTCGAGAACCTGATCCAGGGTTTGGTCGGATTCACCACCTCCCTGGCAACGGCCCTCATTGCATTTCTTGTTTTGCTGATTCTGATTCGGCGTTTTCGAGGGCGTAAACAGATTCTCTTCGACCCGTGGAGCGACCTCAGACCCAACGCCGACGAGGTGCTCGGTCGGAGCGTGGGTGAGATGCTCCTGCACCGGCTCGGGTCTATATCGAGCATCCATGAGAACTCCATCGATCAAGTAGAGATATCCAACTCCTACCGTGACATCCCGATCGTCGCCCAGGGCTTGGAAGACGACATGGAGCTACTCGGATCCGCACAACTTGGATCCGCCCCGGGAGTGATCACGGCGCTGTTCGTCTTCATGCTCAAAGCGTTTCCGTTCCTGTCACCCCCCACCCGGCTGCGCGGAAGCATTCACATGTACGGCGCGCGGTATCGCCTTCAGGCGATCCTGCAGAACTACAAGCATCCCGTTTCGAAACGGCGTTGCAATCGGCTTTGGGAAGTGGAGACCGCCAAGCCCGAAACCACCGATATTCCCGAGGTCATCGAGGAGCTCGGCTACCGGATCTACATGGATCTTTTGCGCGAAAGAGCATTCAAGTCCTGGGAATGCTTCCGTGAGTTCACCTTGGGCCTGGGCCAGCACATCAGCTTCATGGACCTCGGGCGGCCCGCTGACGACCAGGGGGCGGAAAGCCATTACCGCATGGCCTTGGGACTCGAACCGCAGAACCAGGTGGTCAGCTACAACCTTGGCGTTCTCATCTACACCAGGTTCGCTTCCGAAGATTCTAACGAGGCTGCGCTGGACTTCTTCAGGGTCGCCCTGACTGCTCCCAATGACCACCTTCGGGCACGTGCGAACTCGGCGATGGCCAATGCGCTTTTGACCCGAGTTCACCGTTTCAAAGCCGGCGACCTGGAGGACCTGCGCGAGGCACTTGAGCTCGCCGAACACGCCGTAAAGCTGCAGCCCAAGCTCGACGCAGCTGCCAAAGCTTATGCCTACGCCCATCACCAGATCGGAGAGTGGCTCTACAAGCACTCCGCTTCGGCCATAGATCCACGGGAGACGCTTCGAACCTCAGAGGAGCATCGTTACAAGGCGCTAAAGGGGTACGAGAGGGCACTCAAACTAAACCCCGCTCACTACGTCGCAGCCAACAATCTGAGCAACCTTCAGTTGGAGTGGGCGAAGACCACGAAGGAGCCCCGCCGGCGTAAGGAGTTGTTAGTAGGGGCCGAGCGAGCGGCAGACAAAGCGCTTCGCGCCAACCCCAGTTTCCACTTGGCCCATGACAACCTGGGAAATGTTCGTCTCGAGCAGGGAGATTACTCCGAGGCGTTGCTGGCGTATCAAGCCGCACTTCGTTTCAAACCAGACTACCCGGAGGCCCGCAACGACATCGCGGCGCTTCTCCTCGACTCGAGGTACGAACGGGCTTCCGGAAATGCAGGATGGGAAAGTCACCTTGAAGCGCTTTCGATGACTGCCGATCAAGGCCGCCGTGAGAAGTTGTGCGAGCAGTTCGCCAGACGGGTGGAAGCTCTTCGAGTGGATAATGCCCTGGTTCCCGGTTTCAAGGCGGATGTCAGCCGTGACAGCCCGTGTGTATGCAGCGGTTTGACGACGAGCCCGAGGGCAAACAGTGAACCCACGAAGAACCAGGACGCCGCTCAAGACCGCTTCCCTTCACCGGGCGCGCCGAAAAGGCGCCCGTCTTGGACGGCTGTAAAGCGAAGGTTCGAGGCCTAGGAAACTCTAGGCTTCGGCGTCGAAGGCCGGCGGAGCTCCGTCCGCCTGGACCTCGATGTTGCCTTCGGCCACGATGTCAGCGTGCAGATGCACCCGGTAGGTGTGCGTGCCGACCGACTTGATCGGCTCGGGCAGCATCACCTTCCGGCGGTCTACCTCCTCGCCCAGCTGGGCGGCCAGCAGCTCGGCGATGTCCGAGGTGGTGACGGAACCGAACAGCTGACCCTCGGCGCCCGCGGTTGCCTTGGTCGACAGCCGTGCCGAGCTGATCCGGTTGGCCAGCGCCGTCCAGGCCGCCCGGTCTCGGGCCTCCTGAGCCGAGCGAGCACGCTGCATGGCCTCGGCTTGCTTGAGTGCCCCCTTGGTCGCCGTGAAGGCGCGGCTGGTGGGAAGCAGGAAGTTGCGGGCGTAGCCGTCCTTCACATCTACGACGTCGCCCTTCTTGCCCAGGTTGCTCATGTCCTGGTTGAGGATGACCTTCATCGGACGACGTACGGCAGCAAAGCCACCTCTCGGGCATTCTTGATGGCCGCAGCCACCTCATGCTGATGGCGGACACAGGTGCCCGTGACGCGCCGGGCGCGGATCTTGCCCCGGTCGGACACGAACTTGCGGATCATCGCGACGTCTTTGAAGTCGATGTACTCGATCTTCTCCTTGCAGAAGTAGCAGACCTTCTTCCGCTGCGGCCGACCGGACTTCTTGTCGCTCTTGCTTCCCCTGGAATCGGAGCCGGAGCTCCGGGAGTCTCTACGCCCCAGTTGGAACCTCCTCTTCAATATCTCCGTGGGCACCCGACTGCCATTCGCCGGGGCCGCCACGCGTGGTCTTCGTTATGGATGCCGTGGCCCAGCGGAGGGATGGCCCCACCTCGTCGGCCACGATGTAGATCTTGGAACGCTTCTCGCCCCCGTCGTTCTCCCAGCGGTCCTGCTGGAGCCGCCCGGTGACGATCACGCGGCTGCCTACGGTGAGCGACTCGGCGATGTTCTCGCCCAGCTCCCGCCAGGCGGTCACGTCGAAGAAGTCGGTCTGCTCCACCTTGTCACCGTTGCGGTTGTTGTAGGAGCGGTTCACCGCTATCCCGAACTTCACGACTGCTGCACCCGAGGGCGTGTACCTGAGCTCAGGCTCTCTGGTCAGATTGCCGATCACCGTCACGCTATTCGACACCGCACAACCTCCTGAAGGGCGAACCCTTCCGTCTAGGGGACCCGGACGATCTTGTGCCGGATGTACTCCTCCCCGATTCTCATGGCGCGGTCGAGGTCTTCTATCAGGTCGGATTCGGCCTTGAAGTTGGCGACGAAGTAGTGACCTTCTTTGAGGTGGTTGATCTCGTAGGCGAGCTTGCGCCTGCCCCAGGAATCCAACTTGGCCATCTCACCCCGGGCCGATATGACCTTGGTTAGCTTGTCGACCGCTTGCTGAACAGCCGCTTCTTCCAGCCTCGGGTCGACGATGACCACAGCCTCGTAGTTGCGCATATATCGATTTCTCCTTTGGACATCCGGGTTACCGGAAGGCCCCCGAACGTGTTGCCCGGCAGCTGAGGCCGGCACGGAAGGGGCAGGGAACGCTACAAGTGTCTGTGGAAATCGTAGCAGTGCCTGGGTTGAAGCGTCCATCGCAGGACACGATAGGCACCGGGTGTGACAACTAGCCAGTCGAAACCGCCAGGCGGGGAAGAAATATTTAGCGGCTTCGCGATGCGACCTCGGCGGGCGCCGGAGAGCCGGCAGCCGGCCGGGACCGAGCCGCACGGGTCGACTGCCAGAGCAGAACGGCCAGAATGGCAGCCCGGGCCCAGACCGCCACCTCGAGCGCTCCCTTCCACCCGGCGTCGGGGTCGTCGAACTCGGTGAACCAGGCGAAGCCGCTTACCAGCACGGCGAGTTCGGCTGCGAAGTACGCGAGAACGTAGCGGTACGGGATGTTGAGCAGAACCAGCAGAGGAACCGCCCAGAGCGCGTACTGCGGTGAGTACACCTTCGACGTGAGCAGGAATGCGGTTACGATGCCGAGTCCCGTGGCCGCGACCGGGTAACCGTCGGGCTCGGTCCGCCGCCTCCAGCCCCACCAGAGCAGCAGCACCGTCGCCGCCGCGAAGAGCCCGAAGCTGCTGAGGCTGACGAAGTCCTTGAACTCGTTGCCCCACGGCGGGTGGTCCCGAATGCCCGAGAAGTGCTCGGCGATCCAGTACCACACCGTCCAGTAGTCCGGATACCTGTCGGCGTGAAACAGCCACACTCCGAGCCAGCCGTTGGTCGCGGTATCCCGAACTGCAACGCCCGGGAAGTCGGCAGGGACGACCGAAGGCTCACCCGCACCCAACAGGATCCAGGGAACGTTCAAGGCGGCATAGGTCAACGCAAAGCCCGCCACCAGTCGGATCGACCCCCGCCGGTCGCCCTCCGCCCACCGGGCCAGCACCGCACCGGGCGCCAGGAACGCCGGGTAGAGCTTGGCGCTGGCACCGGCCGCCAGAGCCGCCCCCGCGGTGCCGTGCCGGTCCCGTTCGTAGGCGGCCAGCCCCCAGGCGGCGCCCCACACCGCCAGCACGTCCCAGTTGTGAAACGTGTACAGCAGCGTCGGCAGGCCGATCGCCCACAGGGCCAGGCGGCGGGCCGGCACCAGCGGCCTCAACAAGAGCGTCACCGCTACGCTGAAGGGTGCGAGCATGACGGAGGAGACGAGAAGGTAGCCGCCGTCCGAGTTCGCCGGCAGGACCCCCAGGCGAACCAGGCCCCGCAACACGCGCCCGGCCAAGTCCATGAACATGCCGGTCAGGACCGGGTACTCGAAGGCGGTGTCCCGGTAGGGCAGGAGGCCGGCCTGAATCCCTCGGACTCCGAACAGGGCCTGGATCTCGTTGTAGCAGAGGTGGGTGTACTGGTAGTTGTCGCTCCAGCCGTGGAGGACGCACTGGTACTTGCCGGCGAACGCGACCGCCACGCCGAGGGCGGCCATGCCCAGGGCAAGCTTTCTCGTAGCGGACCGGCTGGCCGAAAGCCAGGTCACGGCGCCCGGCCCTCGGGCGCTCCCTCGGCCAGCTCGAAGACCACCATCCCGCCCTGGCGGCTTACGCCCAGGCCCAGGCCCTCCACCGGCCGGTCCTCTGACCCCTCCCAGGGCGTCCCCGCTGCCAGGTCCGGGTGGAGAACCACGCTGCGCACTCCCAGCTCGCGAAGGCGTTCGACGGTCTGGAGGTCGGGAAAGCCGGCCAGCTCGGTCTGCAGAGACCGCTGCAGGTCCGGGGTGAAACCCGAGTAGCCGTTCACCATCAGAGGGAAGCCGTCGGTCGACCAGAACATGTAGGTCACGTCGTAGAACCCGCCGGAGGGCAGGTGCATCTGGGGCCCCGCCTGGGGGAGCCTGCGTACCGGCGGGTCGGCAAAGGAGTCCGCCGTGCTCCTGCCGGCGCCCTCGGCAAGCACCAGGACGGTCAGAACGGCCGGCACGGCCAGCACAAGCCGGGAGGGCAAGGCCGGCTCGCCGGCCGGGGAGCTCCGGCGGCGGGCAAGCGCCTGCGCTCCCATCCCGGCGAGCAGCGCGAGAGCCAGGGAGGTGAACGTGAAGAGGCGACCCGGGGTCCGGCTCGACTGCCAGCCGGGCGCCAGGTGGTAGAGCAGACCGTAGACCGCCCGGCCAGGCGGGTTGGAGAAGCCGAGGGCCAGAAAGCCGCTTCCGAGCGCGGCCAGGGCGATGCCGAGCCGCCATCGCCGTCCGGCTCCCGGCAAAGCAAGGCCGGCGAGGGCGAGCACCACTACGGTCACGCCGGGAAACAGCGCCATCTCGGGGGCCCAGGTCATCCCCTGCCTCACCGCCTCGCTGGCACGCCCCCACAGCAGGCTGTCCGGCGGTGCTGCGAGGTACGCCCTAAGGGGCGGAGAGTAGAACTCGACGAACTCGACGGTCCGCCTGGCCTCCGCGTGCCGGCGCAGAACCTCCAGGTACGGCATCGCCTGAAAGCCGGACCAGAGGACCAGAACGGCGACTCCTGCGACGGTCGCCTTGATCACTCCCCGCGAGACGGCCGGCCGGGGATCGGTCCGCCACCACCGAATCGCCGCCAGCGCGCCGAGCAGGGCGAGCAGGTAGGCGAGCGGGATGCCGAGAGTGAAGCCGATCATCACCTGCCAGGCCGCCACGACGAAACCGGCGAACACCAGCCCCGGCCGCTGCTGCCGGTAGCCGCGCAGCAGCAGGAACAGGCACAGCGGAATGGGTGCGCTGCCGAGGACATGGAGATGGTTCAGGTGGGCCAGCCGAAACGGGGCGAAGGCAAAGGCCGCCCCGGCCAGCACCGCTGCCGGGAGCCGCAGGCCCAGCTCGCGGCCCAGGAGGGCCGCCCCGGCGAAGGCAGCGACCGCGCAGAAGAGGAACACCAGGTTGTACCGGACCAGAGCCGCTTCGGGACCCCGGCCGATCAGGCCGGCCGGCGTGAAGCCGAACAGCCCGTCGGAGAAGGCGGCCGAGTCCTCCAGCGGCCAGAACGCGTTCGACTGAAGGAAGTCGAGCGGCTGGCTCAGCAGCGCATGGCCGTTCCACGCCAGCTGCCAGCTCTGGAAGAAGCGGTCGGCGCTGTCGGCGGGGACCTTGGTGATGTGCGTCACGAGCGACAGGTTGAGCAGCACGGCGAACAGGCAGCCAAGGGCGGTGATTCCGGCCAGCTCCCGGCCCGGGATACGGGGCGACTCCGCGGACGGGGACGCGGCGACGGCCTCGACCCCGCTCACGACGACTTAGAGGAAGGCGGTGCGGAAGCCGGCCAGCAGCAGGCGGACGGTGATCGCCGTGGCGACGAAGAGACTGAACCATGCCACCGGGGGAACCAGCTTGGGAACCAGCAGGTCGGTCTTGGAGTAGCGGCCCTGCTGCCACTGCGGGTCCCACCGCACCCCTGCAGCTCCGGAGGTGACGGACATCGTGACCGCTCCCGCCAGGCCGGCGGCGTAGAGCAGCCACCCCGCGTTGATGGCCTGTACCGGGATGCCACCCTCCCCGAACTCGGAAACTCCCGTGAAGAAGGAAGACGCCAGAGCAGCCACAAAGGCGAAGCCGACGAGGCCCGCCGCGGACGACAGGAATGGCACATCGTCGGGAAGCGGCTTGATCTCGGTGAGCCGGGTCGTCATGGCGGCCCAGGCGCCCGGGAAGATCAGTGCGGGCAGGGCCATGATCGGCCCTCCGGGCAGAGTCACCATAGTGAGCAGCGACAGGGGCAGGATTGCGACCACCCAGGTCGCCGCCACTCGTTCCCCCATAAGCATCGCGGTGCCGGCCAGGCCTATCGCGATGACGCCGGCAACGTCGCTCCCCAGGCCGGCGGCCACCGCCAGCACACCACCGGCGAGAGACAGGGCGCTGAGGTTGGACTGGGAGAAGTAGGCGGTGGCGCCCCAGAGCAGCACGCCGCCGGTGACCAGGACTGCTGCCGCCTCGCCACCGACCCAGTAGGCGAGCATCGCCCCCTGCCACCAACCGACCGAGATCAAGCCGCCCTCCCTGGGCTCGACGTCGTTGGCCGCCGCACCGAGGCGCAGGATGGCGGCGCCGGCGGCGAGGCCCGCACCGGAGCCCCACGCCCCGATGTCCGGGAGCGACCACAGCGCGGTCTTGCTCTGGTAGAGCGACAGGGCGATCGCCAGCGCGATGTCCGACAGCGCCATGAGAAGAAACGGCCCCGGCTCGAGCTTGTGCCGGGCGACTGCCACGCCCATCACTATGGTGGGCGCGAGGAACAGGATCAAAAAGACCACCGACGGCTCTCGCCCGATGGACACCAGCCAGATCACCACGGCGGGCGCCCAGAACGGAAGGAATCGCCTGAGCTCTGCGCGGGACAGGACGCCGAACGTGACGGCTGCCGCCAGCGGGAACAGGAGCAGGAGCATCATCGCGCGCCGGTCCCCCTAGCGGACAAAGGCCGCCACCATCATCGCGGTCATGGCCAGCATCGCCGCTCCGGCGGCAAACCCCCACTGCGCCGGGTGCCCGACGAACCGGCGGCAGTAGGACACCCCGGCCACCGCCAGCATCGTCACGACAAAAGATATGGAGACGATGCCGAGCGTCCGTCCGTCGATGGGCCCGGCCACCAGGGCGCCGAGGGAGGGGCCGAAGATGACGCCGGAAACGGCCGTCGCCGCCAGGGCGCTCTCTCCCCAGCGGGACACCGCATCGACTGCGTCGTTCTCCGGGCTGGCCGGCCGGGAGAGTTTGCGCTGCCCCTGCGACCATCCCGAGGCGGCGAGGAGGCCGGCGAGCAGCGCCACCCACATGGCCGCCGAGCCCGCGGGGCCGAAGAAGAGCGGCGCCGGCCCGAGGGCGGTCTGCGCTGCCACGGCGTCGACCAGGTCCATGCTGTTCACGTGCAGGGGGACGGCCAGGATGCTCCACGCCAGCGCCAGGAACCAGCCGTGAGCCGGCGTCCAGCCGCCCACGTCATCCCGCTCGGGGCGGGACAGGTAGGCGCGGGCCACCATGCACGCCACGAGCGCTCCGAGCAGCACCATGGCGTTGGCCGGGATCAGGCCGAGGGCGGCCGGTATGCCGGCGATGACGCCGAAGGGAATGAGGGCGAATATCGCCCGCCCCTGCGGGGTGTCGAACGATGCCCGGTTACGGACGTGGACGATCAGCTGCTCCCTGTCGGACCACTCCGGCGACGCGGCGGCCGACACTATGAGGAGCATTAAGGTTGCGATTGGGGCAAGTAAGAATCCGATGGCCGGTACTTTAGTCCACCGGGGTCGACTCCCTCTAATCGAGAGTCGAGCGTAGCGATACTGCGCCTAGGTTGCCTTCCGCGCCGTTCTGCGGCGCTTCGCCCGGAACCGCCGGCCCATCAGGTAGCAGGCCGCCAGGTGGTTCCACTGGCACTCGACGCATACCTCCACCGCGTAGCAGCGGAACTCGTCGAACTGGCCGTCGAGCTCCAGCTCCCAGTCCTGCGGGTAGACGGCGCGGCCGGAAAGGTGGCCCAGCTCGTCGCCGTAGACGAAGCGCACCTGCTTGAGAGAGTTCTTGGAGGCGCAGACCGGGCACGGCCGTTCGATGTCGAGACCGACGTTGCGAGCGACCCGCATCAGCTCCGGATGGGCGTCGCAAATGTCCATCCGGTCGAGCGATCCGCGCTTGAAGCCGTCCAGGACCGAGCGCTTGGCGATTGTGTAGTCGACGAAGCCCTGCATAGGGAAGCCATTGTACGCGAGGGCCGGATGAAACCCGATCGGGCGCCTGGGGCACTTGATTGACACCTCAACGACATAGCGGTTAGATGTATCGGACCGATATATCGAGGTGATACGTCAATGATCGACATGGCAATTCTCGGCCTGCTGAAGGGCCGGGCGATGCATGGGTACGAGCTCAAGAAGGAGCTTACGGCCCAACTCGGTCAATTCTGGCAGGTCTCTTACGGCAGCCTTTACCCGGCTGTCCGCCGTCTCGAGAAGAACGGGATGGTGGAGCGGTGCTTCCCGAAGGAGGACATCGCCCGCCGCAAGAACATCTACCGGATCACCCCTGCGGGCGAGCAGCTTTTCACTCGCCAGCTCTGCGAACGCTCTCCCGTGCTGGACGACGCCCGGTTCGGCGTGAGGTTCGCCTTCTTCCGTTATATGACCGCCACCGACCGAGTCGATCTGCTGGAGCGCCGTAGGGCGTACCTGCTGGAGATGGCGGCGGACCTGAAAGAGAAGCTCCGGTCCTACAAGGAGAAGATCGACGACTACACGTACCGCCTGATGGAGCACCGGGTCGACACAACTCGAGCAGACATCGAGTGGATCGACCGGCTCCTCGCCGAGGAGAAGCTGAACCTGAGCTCTAACCTCAAGGGCAAGCCCGCCTCTTAATACGTTTCTTAAGGAGTTGTTTTCATGACAAGCAAGATCAGAGTCGGGATCGTGGGGGCCGGAAACTGCGCCTCGGCCTTGGTCCAGGGCATCGAGTTCTACCGGAACGCCACCGTCGAGGACGAGCTGCCGGGGCTGATGCACCTGCACGTCGGGCCTTACCACGTGTCCGACGTCGAGTTCTCCTGCGCCTTCGACGTCGACGCCTTGAAGGTCGGAACCGACCTGTCGAAAGCCCTGTTCACCGAGCCGAACAACACCATCCGGTTCGCCGACGTGCCCGAGCTGGACGTCACCGTCTTCCGAGGGCCGACTCTGGACGGCCTCGGCCAGTACTACAGCCAGACGATCACCGAGTCGCCGGCCGAGCCGGTCGACGTGGTCGACGTCCTCCGCAGAACCGGGACCCAGGTGCTGGTGAACTACCTGCCCGTCGGCAGCGAGAAGGCGGCCCGGTTCTACGCCGAGGCGGCTCTGGAGGCAGGCGTCGGATTCGTCAACTGCATGCCGGTTTTCATCGCCTCCGACCCGGCCTGGGGGCGCCGCTTCGCCGACAATGGCGTGCCGATCATCGGCGACGACATCAAGAGCCAGGTGGGCGCCACGATCATCCACCGCGTGCTTGCCAAGCTGTTCGAGGACCGCGGCGTGAAGCTGGACCACACCTACCAGCTCAACTTCGGCGGAAACATGGACTTCATGAACATGCTGGAGCGGGAGCGTCTGGTCTCCAAGAAGAAGTCCAAGACCCAGTCGGTCCAGTCGCAGCTCCACCGGGCGCTTCAGCCCGAGGACGTCCACATCGGCCCGTCGGATCACGTGCCGTGGCTCAAGGACCGCAAGTGGGCGCACATCCGCCTGGAGGGCCGGGAGTTCGGCGACGTTCCGATCTCGGTCGACCTCAAGCTTGAGGTGTGGGACTCCCCGAACTCTGCGGGCATCGTCATCGACGCCATCCGCTGCCTGCGCCTGGCGCAGGACGCCGGAGTCGGCGGCCCGCTGCTCGGCCCGAGCAGCTACTTCATGAAGTCGCCACCCGAGCAGTACTCGGACGAGGTGGCCCGGCAGAGGGTCGAGGAGTTCATCTCCAGCACGTCGGCTCAGGCGATCAGGGTCTAGGAACCCAGCCCCTTTCCAGCGAGCCCGCCTTCCCGTCGGATCAGGCGGGCTTGCGCGCGAGCAGTAGAAGCTCCGGGTGGTCGCGGGTGGGGACCTCGGCGCCGAACGCTCCGGGCGCGATGCCGTTGATCGCCTCGGGATCCAGCCCGGCGCCGTTGGCGATCCACTCGAGCTCCCGGGGCGTGTAGCAGGAGTTCCACATCACCATGTCGCGGAAGGTGCCGTCCTCCCCCGGAACGGCCGGCACCAGGCGGCGGAAAAGCGACGTGACCGGGTCGAACTCTCCGGGGTCGACCACCTCGCGCAGGATGTAGAAGGTGTTGGGAGCGGCGACCGCGACGTGCCCGCCCGGCTTCAACGCCCGGGTGATGCCGCGCAGGATCGCCAGGTCGTCGAGGCCAAGCCCGAACGCCCCCTCGCAGATGCTTATGGCTGCGTCGAACTCGTCCTCGAAGGGCAGCTCCAGGGCGTCCATCTCGAAGAAGGAGATAGGGACACCCTGGTCGCTGGCCGTCCGGCGCGCCAGGTCCAGGAACTTCGACGAGATGTCGATCCCGACGACCTGCACCCCTCTTCGGGCCAGCTCGATGGCGTGCCGGCCGGGACCCGTGCCGACGTCCAGCAGCCGGTCCCCCGGCTTGAGGCTGAGAGCCCGGTAGAGGAATTCCACCTCCTGCTCCGTGCCCTGCGTGAACTCGTAGCCGAGATATGCCTCGCCGAGGTGGTCGGCCAGAGCTTTGTACCAGTGCCGCTCGGGCGGCGCCGGGCGGGTCAACCGGCCTGCCTCTCGGCGTGCCACCGGTCCAGCCTCCGGTAAGCCTCCTCTTTGGTTATCTCGCCCTCGTCGAGCCGGATCTCCATAAGGAAGTTCAGCGCGTCGCCCACCAGCCGGCCGGGACGGATTCCGAGGTGGGCCATCACCTCGTTGCCGTCGAGTGCCGGCCTCAGCCGCTCCAGCTCCTCACGCGACCGCAGGTCGGCGATCCGCTCCTCCAGGTCGTCCATACGCTTCGCCAGCTGGCGCGCCTTGGCCGGGTTCCTGGTGGTGCAGTCCGACCGCACCAGCCGGTTGAGCCGGTCGAGCAGCGGGCCGGCGTCTCGCACGTACCGCCGTACCGCCCGGTCGGTCCAACCGAGCCGGAAGGTATGGAAGCGCAGGTGAAGGTAGACCAGCGCCTTCACCTCCTCGATCACCTTCGAGGGGAACCGCAGCTCCTTCATCCGGGCTTCGGTCATCTGGGCGCCGACGACCTCGTGATGGTGGAAAGTCACGCCTTTGGGAGTGATCTCTCGGGTCTTCGGCTTGCCGATGTCGTGGAGCAGCGCCGCCAGGCGCAGGACCAGCTCCGGACCCCCGCTCTCGGTCCCGATCGCGTTGTCCAGAACTGCCAGTGTGTGGTGGAAGACGTCCTTGTGGCGGTGGATGGGGTCCTGCTCCAGCTTTAGGCCCGGGAGCTCGGGAAGGAACTCCCCTGCCAGGCCATTGTCCGTAGCCGCCTCCAGCGTGGTGCTCACCGCAGGGCCGAGCATGAGCTTGGAGAACTCGTCGCGGATCCGCTCCTTGCTCACGATCGAAAGTCGCCCGTGCATCCGGCGCACCGCCTCTAGCACCGGCTCCTCCACCTCGAAGCCAAGGGTCGAGGCGAAGCGGAAGGCGCGCAGCATGCGCAGGGGGTCGTCGGAGAACGAGATCTCCGGCGACAGCGGGGTCCGCAGCTTCTTGGCGACCAGGTCCGAGATGCCGCCGAACCGGTCGACCAGCTCGATGTCCGGAAGGCCGATGGCCAGCGTGTTCACGGTGAAGTCCCGGCGAGACAGGTCTGTCTCCAGGTCGGTGCCGAACTTGACCCGCGGGTTGCGCGACCCCAGCTCGTACACCTCGCTCCGGAAGGTCGTCACCTCCACCCGGGTCGAGTCCTTCTGCACCCCGACGGTGCCGAACTCGATGCCGGAGGTCCAGGGAGCCGAGGTCCCCCAGCGCTTCAGGATCGCCAGCGTGTCTTCGGGCCGGGCGTCGGTGGCAAAATCGAGGTCGCTCGCCGGGTCTTCGGCGAACTCGGGCGCCGGAGGACGGTCCCTGCCGAGCAGCCGGTCGCGGACCCAACCGCCCACCAGCCACAGGCCGAAGCCGGCGTCCCGGAAGCGGTGAGCCAGGTCGAACGCCTCGGGCGGGATGGCATCGGCGGAGAGGTCCCTCATACCGGAAGGATAGAAGCTACCGCCGCCGCGGAAGTTCGGGTTACTGTCCTAAGGATGAAAATGCTGCGCCACCCGCGAGGACCGGCGGCCGCAATGCTCCTTCTCGCGCTGCTCGCTGCTCCGGCCGCCGCGCTGGCCGCGACGCCGAGTGCGTCCCCCTCCGCCAGCCCGGCTTCCCGCCAGGTGAAGCTCGAAGCCACGATGGTCGGCTTTCCCATCGCCGTGGGGCCGGCCGACTCGCTGTCGGTTGCGCTCGACGTGCGGAACACGGGGGACCTGGCCGCCGAGGGGCTCGAGGTGGCGTTGACGATCTTCCAGGGGGTGACCAGCCGCTCCAGGCTCGAACAGACCTACGAGGGGCAGCTCGGCACCACGCTGGCCGTCGACACGCTGCCGGTGGAGGGCACTCTCCGTGCCGGGGAGACCCGGCGCATCGAGGTGGCGAAGCCGCTCAGCGAGCTGGCCAAGTTCCGCAACTCCACGCAGGACCGGGCCTACCCGGTACGGGTGGTCGTGCGCGCGGGCCGCGTGTCGTCCAACGCCCTCAACACCCACATGATCTTCTTTCACGAGCCACCGGAGAAGCCGCTGGGCTTCGGCCTGGTCGTGCCCCTGCACTCCCCGCCGGTCTACACCGACGGCGGCCGGCCCGACCTGGTGACCAACGGGTCGCTCGAGCGATCCATCGCCGGAGGCCGGCTGTCCAGGATCCTCGATGCCCTGGAGGCACATCCCGACCTGCCGGTGACCATTGCGCCGAGCGGCCTTTTGCTCAGCACCCTCGCCGACATGGCGGACGGGTACCGCCGGCTGACGCCGGAGGGACCGGTCGACGTTCCTCGGGAGGACCCCCGAGCCGAGGCCGGCTCCCGCACCCTCGCCCGGCTGCAGGCGCTGGCCGCACGGCCGAACACCCGGGTGCTCGCCACCACGTTCTCTCCGGCGTCCCTGCCCGCCCTCTACCGGAACAACCTTCAGGAGCTGGCGGCAACCCAGCTGGCGGAGGGGCGCAACGTCCTGCTCAGCGAGCCGGTGGGGCTCCTGCGGTCGCAGCCTCTGCAGGGCTGGTTGCTGCCGACCTCCGGTGACGTCGACCAGCCGACGCTTTCCCAGCTTCACCGGGCCAACTTCAACCGCCTGATCCTCTCTGCGCAGACGCTCAGCCCAACCGACAGCCCGTTCACCAGGGCGCTCCCGGTCAGGCTGGAGGGACCCGGCTCGGCCACGGAGGGGGTGTCCGGCGAAGAGACGATCGCCCTGGTGACCGACCCGGGGCTCGAGCGGCAGATCGGCCGAGCCGGAGCGCTCGGCACGATTGAAGCGCGCCAGAGGATCGCCGCGGAGTCCGCCACGATCCATCTGGAGACACCGGGACTGGTGCGTGCCGTGGTAGCGGTCGCCCCTTCCGACTGGGAGGCGGAGGGCAGCTCGGCGGCGGCTCTTCTGGAGGTGCTCGACACGGCGTCCTGGCTCGCCCCCACCACTCCGGACGCGATCACCGACGACCTCAACCCGCCCGCCCGCGAGACCGTGCGGCTTGCCAGCTCGGACACCGTTCTGGACAACGGCCCGGATCTGCCGTCCAGCGAGTACTTCGCCGCACTCTCCAATGCCCGTCGGGCGATCGCCCGCTACTCGGCGCTCGCCCCCCCGTCCGACCGGATCGGCGCTCTCTCCCGCCGGCTTCTCATCGCCGAGAGCACCGACTGGTGGTCCAGCCGCTCGCGGATGGCGCAGGGTCTGGCCTTCGCCGAGGCGATTCCGTCCACGGTCGCCGCCGAGATGCGCAAGGTCCTGGCCCCGGCCCCCCAGACAATCACCCTGACGTCGCGGACCGGGGTCATCCCGCTGTCGATCGGCTCCCGGCTCGGGTACCCGGTGGACGTGGTGCTGCGGCTGGAGTCCGACAAGCTGCACTTCCCCGACGGGGACCGGATCGACATTGCCAACCTCCAGGCGCCGAGCCAGACGATCCAAATCCGGGCGATCACCCAGGCGTCCGGCACCTTCCCGCTCAACGTCAGGCTTTTGACTCCCGGCGGCACGCTCATCTCGGACAGCAAGCTGACTATCCGCTCCACCGCGTACAACGTCGTGGCGCTCTCCATCACCGCCGCCGCAGGCGCCTTCCTGGTGGGGTGGTGGATCTTCGGATGGCTCCGCCGCCGGATCTTGCCGAACTCGGTCGACGAGCAGGCGAGCCCGGCGGACGACGAGGACGCCGGCGAGGCGATTTGGGAACCGGGCGCCGAAGAGCCGCTGGAGGAGGTGGCGGCGCACGAAACGGCCGTGCCCGACGGCGTCTCGAACGGCGAGCAGCCGGCGGCCCCCGGCCCGGAGGAGCTTCCCGAGCTACCGGCTCCGGTGCCCGCGGGAGCGGCGGCCGAATCAGTCGAGCAGCCTTCCCCCGCTTCCGAGCATCCCTCGGAAGCCGGGTGACCGAGAGCCGAAGCGTCGAGGCCGCCGGGCGGGGGGCGGCCATCGCCACCGCCGGCACCGCGCTCAGCCGGGCCACCGGGCTCCTCCGGCTCGGAGCCACCACTTACGCACTCGGAGTGACCGAGAGCCGCCTGGCCGACACCTACAACCTGGCGAACACCACGCCGAACATGATCCACGAGCTGATCATCGGAGGGGTTCTCTCTTCGGTGCTCCTCCGGGCGTACATCGAGGTGAAGTCCGAGGACGGGCAGGAGGAGGCGTGGAGGTTTCTGGCCCGGGTCACGAAGGCAACCGTCCTCCTGCTCGCCGCCATCGGCCTGCTCATCGTGCTCGCCGCGCCCGCCATCTTCCGCCTCTACACCATCGGCAACGACGCCGACAGCCGGCAGGCCCAGCAGGCGGTGGGCACCATGCTCCTGCAGCTTTTCGTGCCGCAGATCCTGTTCTACGGGTTGAGCTACATCTCGACCGCGGCGCTGAACGCCCACCGCCGCTTCGGTATCCCGATGTTCGTGCCGGCGTTGAACAACCTGGTGGTGACGGGAACCCTGGTCTGGTTCGCCGCGACGATCCCCGAGTCCCTCCGGACCCCCGGCGAGCTGCCGACCACCGGAATCCTAATTCTCGGGCTGGGCACAACCGCCGGGGTCGCCATCCAGGGCATTCTGCCGTTCTTGTTCCTTCGCCGGATGGGCTTCGGCATTCGTCCGCGCGACGGCTTGCGGGACCGCCGCTTCGGCCGCCTGCTGAAGATGTCGGGGTTCATGGCCGGCTACGTCGCCACGAACATGGTCGGGTTGTGGGTGGCCCTCATCCTGGCCGGCAACGTGACAGGCGGCGTAGCCTCCTACCAGTACGCGTACGTGTTCTTCCAGCTGCCCCACGGCCTGCTGGCGGTCTCCATCGTCACGGCGCTGTTCCCGATCATGACCGAACGGGCGGTGGCGGGCGAGATGCCGGAGTTCGCCAGGGAGCTGAGCCGCGGCCTTCGGGGCGTCGCCTTCTTCGTCCTGCCGGCGGTGGCCGGTTACATGGCGATCGCGCCCCAACTGGTTGCGCTGCTGCTGGAGCACGGCGTTACCACACAAGCATCGACTCAGATGGTAGCCACTGTGCTCCGGGTCTGGGCGCCGGGAATCTTCTTCTTCTCCACGTTCTACGTGCTGCTCCGGGGCTTCTACGCCATGGGCGACACGAAGACGCCGATGCTGATCAACCTCGCCGGCTTCGCCGTGAACGTCGGGCTCAACCTCGTGGTCGTCGCAGTCGTCGACGAGCCCCGAATGGTGATCGCCGGCCTGGCGGCGGGCCACGCCGCCTCCTACGCCGCCGCCTCGGTACTGGCCCTTCGGGCCATCTCCTCCCGGGCGGGTGTCCGCCCGACGGACGGCTACGGCCGCACGCTGGCGAAAATCCTTGCCGGGTCGGCGGCGACCGGCGCCGGCGCCTTCGCAGTGGCGCAGCTCCTCGGCTCCGTGGTCGACGGTTCCTCGGTCGTCGGCCTCCTCCTCCAGGTGCTCGGCGCGACCGCCGCCGGGCTTTTGATCTACGCTGGAGCGAGCAAAGCTTTCAATCTGGAGGAGATGCGCTGGATCTCGACAATCGTCAAACGGCGTCGGTGATCCCGCCGGGGAGCGGTTCTTCGGAGGTGAAGCTGGGCGGCCGTTACCGCCTGACCTCGAGAATCGCCCGAGGTACCCTGGCCGACTTCTGGCGCTGTGAGGACGAGGTCCTCGGGCGGCCGGTCGCCGCCAAGATCCTCCGCCCAGACCTGGTCAGCGACCCGACGATCAGGCGCCTGTTCCGCCGCGAGGCGGTTGCTGCCGCGCGGCTGAGCCACTCGAACATCGTTTCGGTCTTCGACACCGGCGAGCACGAGGGGGCCCCATTCATAGTGATGGAGTACCTCGGCGGCGGCAGCCTTCGGGAGCGTCTCGAAAAAGGACCGCTCGCTCCGGAGGTGGTGGCTCAGATCGGAGCCGACATCTGTGCCGCCCTGGGACACGCCCACCGGGCCGGCATCCTGCACGGCGACATCCGTCCCGAGAACATCCTGTTCAGCGAAGGGGGGCACCTCAAGGTGTCCGACTTTGCGATCGCCAAGGCGGCCAAGGTCAACCCCCGTCTCACCGACCCGGAGGGCAACCAGAACGCCAGTCTCTACGCCGCGCCGGAGCTGGGGCAGGGCGCCCAGCCCGACCCGCGGTCGGACCTCTACTCGGTCGGCGTCATCCTGTACGAGTGCCTTATCGGCATGACGCCCGTTGCCGCTGCCCGAAAGGCGGCCGCGACGGCCGGTGCTACCGGCGGCATCCGCATCCCGGCTCCCAGGGACCTGCGTCCGGAGACGCCTGAGGAGCTGGACCTTGCCGTCATAGGCGCCCTGCAGCGTGACCCGGCCGCCCGCTTCCAAAACGCCCGCTCCCTGGAGCGCGTCCTCCGCCGCCTGGCCCCCGCCACGCTTCCCTCCGCCGGCCGGCAGGCGCCCAGGGCGCGTCCGGTTCCCCAGGCGGCCGGGCCTGTCAAGACGCAGGCCAGCCCGGCTGCCCGGCCCGAGCCCGCCCCCGTTCCGCGCGCCGCGGCTCCTCCCCCCGCGCCGGCCGCCGGGCGAAGGGCGGCCGCCCGTGGCCGGGCACCGGGAGATTCGTTTCTGCGCACCGAAGGCCGCTGGATGCTGCCGACGATCCTGGTGATCGCCGCGGCCGCCGCACTGGTTCTCACCATCCCGTCGGTGCGGACAGGAATCGGCAACGTAGTTGCGCCCCTGCAGCCGGAGTCCGAGGCGGAGCCGATCGCAATCTCCAGGGCACAGGCGTACGACCCCCCTCCGGGTGACG
>DATAAN010000175.1:0-8033 GCA_036260105.1 Actinomycetota bacterium | reverse complement strand
AAGATTCTCGTCCCCCACGATCGAGAGATGGTCGCCCTGTTCGGAACCAGGGACGAGAATCTTGATCTGCGTCATTTCCTGCAATATCGGCAGAGCTTCCTTTCCTCAATGACCTTCCTTACAGGATACCCAGGGCGTTTCGCCAACACTTCTCGGGTCAGTAGCCGGTGAACGAAGGATGACCGCTGACCGGCCCCACCGCAGCACCTGTGCAAACCATTGCGACGACCGGTCTAACGTTGGTCGAATTAGTCTCAATTTCAGCTTTAGGCGTAAGGACGCTTCTATCGCTTAGACTTCTTGGTGTAGGCAGCTTGACGGTTGACCCCAAAGTCACTACCTTCTGACACCAGGCATCGAGCCGACCGGACAGCAGTCTGAGCACCCCGGATCGGTCCGGGCGGAAGTAGCGAGGGCTCGAGCCGCCGCTGCGCCGAAACGGTCGTGCGGCGTTCCGAAGAAAAGGAGACACATAGTTGACGAACTCCAGCAGCGCGGTGGCATCTCCGGTGAACGGCAAGGCGTCGAGAAACGTCCCGGCTTTGACTCGGCTCGAGATTGCGGACGATCCCGAGGGCGACTCCGGATGGACCAAGGTCAAGCCCAGGAACATCACCCCGGCCCAGTGGGAGACGCTTGTCGCCTCGGCCGGCAACATACTTTCGGCTCTCGGCATGGACCTCGACACTCCCGGCACATACAACACGCCGGAGCGCTTCCTGAAGGCTCTGTTCGACTCGACCAGCGGCTACGAAGGCGACGCCAACCTGCTGACGGCCTTTCCGAGCGAGTGCCCGGGCGGAGCGCACTGCGCGATCAGTCAGATAATCGAGGGACCGATCTCATTCTTCGCACTTTGCGAGCACCACGCCTTTCCCTTCTTCGGACGTGCGCACGTGGGTTACATCGCACACGAGAACATCATCGGCATCTCCAAGCTCACCCGGCTGGTCCGGCTCTTCGCCCGCAGGTTCACGGTCCAGGAGCGGATGGGACAGGAGATCGCCGACACGCTGGTGAAGGTGCTCGAGCCGCACGGCGTGGCGGTCCACATCGAGGCCACTCACCTGTGCACCCAGATGAGGGGAGTCCGAGAGGAGCAGTCGCGGACCTGGACCAGCTTCTGGCGCGGGAGCTACGAGATCGACCCCGACCTGCGCCGGGAGTTCTCGGACAGCATCCGGAACCAGTCCCTCGGCGGCTAGGCCTTCCACCACAACACGACAGAAGGAGGCGGGCCTTACGGTCCGCCTCCTTCTTATGAATCCCAGTTTCCGCTTCGGTCTTACAGGACCAGGGCGCACCCGAACGGATCCGTCTCCGGCACCTCGACCTCACGGCCGGCAACCAGGTCGTCGATCGCCTTCTTGAGGTCATACCGCATGACGGCGGCCGGACGCCGGGAATCAGCGATCCTCCCCGTATAGCGCAGGGCCCGATCCCCGTCGAACAGGAAGACCTGCGGCGTGACGAACGCTCCGAGACGCCTGGCCAGCACCCCTCCCTCGTCCTTCAGGTATGGAAAGTTGTAGCCGGCAGCCTCGGCACGCTTGATCATCCGGTCGAAGGCGTCCTGCGGCGACAGGTACTGATTGTTCGGGTTCACCATCACCAGCTGGACGCCATATCGCAGATAGTCCCGCTGCAGCTTGACGAGCTCGGCGTCCCACGCCTTCGCCGTCGGACAGGCGTTCCCGGTGACGACCACTGCGAGGATCGGCATGTGGTCGAAGGAGTCCACCGAGTATCCGATCCCATCCACTCCTCGCAAGCCTTCGAAGTGCAGCCTGCGGGTGGGCGACGGTCCGGCGTCGATCAGATCGGTATCCACGCTGCTAACCGTCGTGCCGCTTCGGCACAACGAACTCGCGGAAGGCGGATGCCAGCCGGGTGGTCGTTCGCCAGGTCGTCATCTGTCCGCGCTCCGGTTCAGTCCGCTGAGCGGACCGCGTCGGCTGTGGCGGCCGAGGAGCTTCCATCCGCTCCCCCGTCTCAGCTCGCTGCGGGCGCCCTTCTTGCGCCGGCCGCGCCGACCGGTACTCGTCAGAAGACGACCCGGCCCGCCGGGCAGGCGCCGGCTGAGGAATCCGGCGCTCGCTGGCCGGCTCCCGGACGCGGTAGCTGTGGGAAGGCTCGGTCACCCGGTAACCGTGGGTGGGCTGCCGGTAGCTCTGCCGGGGCTGCGGCACCCGATCCTCCTCGGACGGCTGGAATCTCTCCGGGAACTGCCGGATGAGGCCGGCGGCCAGCGCGCCCGACATCGTCAGGATCTCCGTCAGGATGTCGTCGAACAGCTGGACGTCAGTCTCCCAGTCCTGCTCGTAGCGGGCCTGGACCTCGCGCTCGGTGAGTGACAGGTGCTGGGCCAGCAGGTCCTGGACGTCCTTCACCGACCAGTACGGGTTAAGGGCGTTCAGGTAACCCGCAATGTGGGCCGCGTTGACGTTCCAGGACCTCTCCAGCTCGTCGAACCGCTCGCCGAACTCCTGCCGGTGCGCCATCCCCACCATCTCGGCGGCGATGAGGATGTGCTGCTTCAGCAGCTCGGTCAGGCCGGCGCCGGCGGTCTCTCCGTAGAAGGGCACTATCGCGTTGCCGATGTCCTCCTGGTTCTTGAGCAGCCGCTCGGCGGCAACCTGGGTCTCCTCTGCCCCGGCGAGCCCCGCCACGATGTAATTCCGCGTGTACATGGCGTGGTCCGCCCACAAGCGGTCCAGCGCGAGACGCAGGTTCCACGCTGCGCTGTCCGAGGCGTGGCTGCTGCTCGTTCCGGGAGAGGTCACGAACCGCTCCGGGAACTGCTTGACGATTCCCGAGGACAGGCTGTCGGCCAGCGTCATGATCTCCGTCATGATGTCGTCGTAGGCGGCGATGTCGGCGGCCCAGTCCTTGGTGAGCCGGGCTACCGCCTCCTTGCGGGTCAGCTCGAGGTGCTGGGCGACCAGGTCGTGGATGTCGCGTTTGTCCCAGTTCGGGTTGGCGCTCGCCAGCAGAACTGCGATGTCGACCGCGTTGCGGTTCCACTTCTCGTCCTCGGCGGCGAATCGCTCGTTGTCGCCGACCTTGGCGGCCGCTACCAGGTCCACTGCGATGAGGATGTGCTGCTTCAGGAGGTCGGTGAGGGCCGCGCCGGCAGCCTCGCCGTAGATCGGCACGATTGCGTTGCCGATGTCCTCCTGATTCTTGAGGAGCCGGTTGGCAGCCGCGTGCACGTCCGGCGTGTCGGCGATCGCCGAAACCAGGTACTCGCGTGTCCAGAACACGTGGTCCGTCCATAGCCGGTGAAGCGCGTGCTGGAGCGACTGGTCAGACCGAAGAGGGCTGGACTCCACTGTGGAGGTTCGGTTCATCTACTGCTTCCTTTCCAATCTCGATGCTTGCAGGCCTGGTTAGTGCTGGGTCTTGACCGGCATGCGAAGTCCGCCGGGGATGTTGACGTTGCCGGCTTGCGTGCCGCCGAAAGTGATGTGGCGGTCCGAGCCGATGAACTGTGGTTCGACCCGGGGCGAGGGCTTGGGCTGCGCCCGGTGCATCGCCGGGTGGCGGACCGGCTCCGGCGCCCTCAGGCCGCCCGGGATGTTGACGTTGCCGGCTTGCGTGCCGCCGAACGTGATGTGCTTCTCGGAGCCGATGAACCTGCGGTCGGATTCCTGCGTCATCGGACCTCTCCTCCTTTTGCCGTCTCGTAGGTCACCATTCGCCGGCCGCGGTTGCGCGGCGGCTTGGTCGGGTGTTTGTGAATCGAGCACTTGTCCTGGCCGTTGTAGACGGACAAGGTGGTGGTGCACCCCGGTTCGGCACAGACCCGTCCGGCAGCGAATTGCCGGAGCGCCCTAGGTGAGTGGCCGAGCCGGTAACCGCTGAGAGCGATACCTGCCATACGAGCCTCCTAACTAAAACCCGGAATCGTTTCCGTTAGAGACTCTAGTCCTGTAGCCGACCTTGTTCAAGCGGATTGTACTAGTTTTTCGAGGTTTTAGAACGACTTCTAGGCGTGAACCGGCATGGTTAGACCTTCCCATTACCTTATAGAGCTAGGAGGGTCAGCACGCGTCGGATTCGCCCTTGGTCGTGGTGAAATGCAGTGGCCGCTCGGGCTAGTTGAAGAAGCGACCTAGGCCTTGACCCCGAGCTCCTCGATCCGTTGCGCCAGCTCGTCCAGGGACATGTCGAGGACGCTTGCCAGGACCCGCAGGTCGTCGCTCCGGATGGTCAGAACCTTGCCGTTGAAGTCGTTCCGGCGGATCTGCACCAGGTTCAGGTAACGCTGCAGGACCTGACCCCCGGGATCGTCGGTCTGCTCCAGCTGCCGCAGGTCGATCCGCAGCTTCTCCAGAGTCATCTCGAGGGGCACCTCGGCTTTGTCGCCGCTCCGAGGCAGGAGGTGGTCCACCGGCACCTGGTAGAGGCGGGCCAGGCGTTCCAAGCGAGGAACGGAGATGCTGCGCTCGCCACGCTCGTAGGCGCCGAGCACCGATGCCTTGAATTCCATCTTCGAGGCACTCTGGACGTCGTGGAGAGACAGACCCTTCTGCAGCCGGATGTTGCGGAGCCGCTCCCCCACCATCGATGCGTAACTCATGAGTGAAACCCCCGATCCCCGCGAGGCTCGTCACAGCGCGTGACGACATTCCCGCCTAGCTACCACGCTATGTGACTCTACGTCACTTTTGCGGTTTTCTCCAGCGGAAGGCCCTCAAGCGTGAAATGTGCGTGGCGGCGGAGGCTCAGCCCAAGCGGCCGAGGTGGTGCAGAACGACCGCGGAGAGCGCCAGCCCGGCGGTCTCCGTTCTAAGGATCTGGGATCCCAAAGTGACGGGAGTTGCGCCGGCCTCGACCAGTGCTTCGATCTCCTCGCGGGTAAGGCCGCCTTCGGGGCCGATCACCACACCGACCTCCGGAGGACGGCCGAGATCGGCCAGGAAGGCGCCCAGGCTGGTATGCGCACTCGGGTCGGCCACAAGCACGCTTCCCACCGCCTTCACCCGCTTGAGGAATTCGGCCGGGTCCAGCGGGCCGCTGACCTGGGGAATCCATGCTCTGCGCGACTGCTTGGAGGCGGCCAGTGCGACCCTCTCCCACCGAGCGCGAAGCACCTCGCCCTTCGCGGACTCCCACACAGGAACGCTTCGGCCGGCGGCGAAGACGGCGACCTCGTCGACCCCCAACTCGACCAGCTTCTCGACGACCCAATCGACCTTTCCGGACTTTGCGATGCCCTGGAAGACGGCAAGGCGAGTGGACGGCCGCTCCACCGTGCGGGACTCGACGACGCGGGCGAGAACTTCCGCCGAGCCGGCGGTCAAGATTTCCGCCTCCACCAGTCGCCCGGCGCCGTCGCCGACATGGATCCGGTCACCGGGCTTCGCCCTGCGCACCTTGAGGTGGTGGGCGTTGGCGTCCCGGAGGACTACTGCAGCGTCGGTGATGTAGGAGGGGTCGGTGAAGAAGTGGCCGTGATGCTCGGTACGGCTCACACCTTGAAGGCGTTCCGGATCTTGTCCATGAAGCCTTGATGCTCGGAGACGTCCTCGCCTCGCAGGGCGGCGAGCTTGCGGATCAGCTGATCCTCCTCGCTGGACAGGTTGGTCGGAACCCGCACGTTCAGCTTGACCACCATGTCCCCCCGGCCCCCGCGGTTGAGGTGGGTCACGCCGGCGCCCCGGACAAGGACCGTCTCACCGGGCTGGGTGCCCGGCGGCACCTCGACCTCGACCTTGCCGTCGATTGAGTCGATTTTGAGCGTCGTGCCGAGCGCGGCCTGGGTGAAGGGCAGCTCCACGGATACGATCAGGTCGTCGCCCTCCCTGGCGAAGCCCTTCTTCTCCTTGACCCGCAGTTGCACGTAGAGGTCTCCGGCGATGCCGCCTCGCGGCCCGGCCTCCCCGCGGCCGGTCACTCGCAGCTGCATGCCGTCCTCCACGCCGGCCGGCACCTCGACCTTGACCTCCTCCTCCCGCTCGATCCGGCCCTCGCCCTGGCACTCGATGCAGGGGTCGTTGATCTTTTCGCCCACCCCCCGGCACTCCGGGCAGGTCGAGGCGGTCACGACGTTGCCGAAGAACCCGCGCTGCATGGTCCGGATCGTCCCCGACCCGCCACAGCGGTCGCAGGTGGTGGAGCTGGTTCCCGGCTCGGCCCCCGACCCGTGGCACCGGGTGCAGTTGCGCATGCTCCGCACGGGGAAGCTCTTCGTCACACCGGTGACGACCTCCTCCAGCGTCAGCTCCAGCGCCACGACCAAGTCACGGCCCCGCTGGGGACCGCTCCGGCGGCCGCCGCCGAAGCCGAACGGATCGCCGCCGAAGAAGGAGGCGAATATGTCGAACGGGTCGAAGCCGCCGCCCACGCTGCTCGCCGATCCGAATCGGTCGTAGGTGCTCCGCCGGTTCGGATCGGAAAGGACCGCGTAGGCCTCACCAAGCTCCTTGAACTTGGCTTCGGCTTCGGGGTCGTCCGGGTTGGCGTCGGGGTGGCACTGCCGGGCCAGCCTGCGGTACGCCTTCTTCAGCTCTTCCTCTGAGGCGTCACGCGAGACGCCCAGAACTTCGTAGTAGTCCCTCGGCATTGTGTTTTTACTATCCCGCGCTTTCCAGCAGTGCGCTAAGGCGCCGGGCGACGGCCTCGACCGCCGCGATCGTGTGCGGGTAATCCATTCGTGTCGGGCCGATGACTCCGACGCTGCCCCGCCTGTCCTCGGTCCCGTACGGGGCGAAGATCACGGTGCACGCCCGCATCTGCTCCACGGGTACCTCGTGGCCGATGAAGACCAGCACGGTCGCCGATTCGCTGACCGCCGTCATGAGCCCCGACAACACTCGCGGGTGCTCCAGCGCGTCGACGATCGACTGCACCGTCTCCATGTCGGAGAACAGCCTGGGCGACAGGATGTTGGCGGTGCCGCCCCGGAAGATCCGCTGGCTGGCCCCCTCCTCGATGACGTCCGCGATCTCGGCAGCGACTGCCTTCCAGTCGGCCGGCACGTTCTCCCCGGCGAGCACCGTCTCCGACAGCCGCTCGAAGTCGACACCCTCCAGCTTGGCGTTCAGCGCCCTGGCGAGGTCTTCGAGGTCGTCTTCGGTCTTCTCGTCGCCGAACTCGACGACGCCCTGCTGGACCTCGCCGTTGCGGGCGACCAGCAGAAGAGTGGCCCGGCGGGCGTCCCGCATGATCAGATCCAGCCGCCGCAGCTGGCTGCGCCGGGAGGGCGGAGCCACTGCGATGCCGGCGGCCTCCGTGACCGTGGACAGCACCTGCGAGGTGGAGTCCAGCGTGTACTCGAGTCCCCGGAACTCGGCGTCCAGGACGACGTCGATGGCCCGGCGGTCGTCGTCGGTGATCTGCGGCCAGGACGGACCGGGCCAGTTGTCGACGAACCAGCGGTAACCCAGATCGGTTGGAATGCGGCCCGCCGAGGTGTGGGGCTGGACGATGTATCCCAGCTCCTCCAGCACCGCCATGTCGTTGCGGATGGTGGCGGCCGAAACCTGGAGGCGGTACTTCTCGACGAGCGTCTTAGAGGCGACCGGCTGCCCGCTCTTAACGTACTCCCGGACGATCGCACGCAGGATCGACGCCTTCCGCCGGTCGAGCGCCCGCCCGGCGGCGCCCGGCATCGATGGGTACGTCAAAGACATCCCGACTGCTCCTCATCACTTGTCGTTCAACTTCAGTGCGGCCATGAAGGCCTCCTGAGGTACCTCTACCGACCCGACGTGCTTCATCCTGGCCTTGCCGGCCTTCTGCTTCTCGAGGAGCTTCCGCTTGCGCGTGATGTCTCCTCCGTAGCACTTGGCGATCACGTCTTTGCGGTACGCCTTGATTGTCTCACGCGCAATTATCCGAGATCCGATGGATGCCTGGATGGCTATGTCGAACTGCTGGCGGGGGATGAGCTCCCGCAACTTCTCCGCCATCTTGCGGCCGTAGTAGTAGGCGTTGTCCTTGTGGATGATGGCACTGAAGGCGTCGACCGGGGAGCCGGCGAGCATGATCTCCACCTTGACCAGGTTGCCCGGGGCGTATCCGACCGG
>DATAAN010000174.1:0-4161 GCA_036260105.1 Actinomycetota bacterium | reverse complement strand
CGCCGTGGTCTTCGAGGATCAACAGCTCACATATCGGGAGCTCAACCGGCGGGCGAACCAGTTAGCGCGTCACTTGCAAGAGTTGGGGGTGGGACCGGAGGTGCCCGTCGGTATCTGTGTAGTGCGCTCCCTAGAGATGGTGGTGGGGCTCCTGGGGGTTCTGAAGGCCGGCGGAGCATACCTACCGCTAGACCCGGCCTACCCTAAGGAACGCTTGGCCTTCAAGCTGGCGGATGCCCGGGCGCCGGTGCTGTTGACCCAGCAACGCCTGCTGGGGCATCTGCCCGCGTCTGCAGCAAAGGTGGTCTGTCTGGACGTTGATCGGCAGATTGCCGCCAAGGAGAGCGGGGAGAACCCGATCAGCGGAGCAACGGCGGAGAATCTGGCCTACGTGATCTACACCTCCGGCTCGACCGGGACGCCCAAGGGGGTTATGATCGAGCACAGGAGCCTGGTCAACTACCTACGTTGGGCCAACGACGTCTTGATGGGAGACACGGTGGACGGTCTGCCGTGGGTCACCAGCCCGACCTTCGACGCGTCCCTCAAGCAACTCTTCGCACCGCTCCTACGGGGCCGCGAGGTGTGGGTTCCCGCGGGAAATGCCGTGGCCGAACCCGTTGCGCTCCTGCAGGCACTCAACGCCCGTTCCAAGGCGGGACTCAACTGCGTGCCGTCGCTGTGGGAAGCCATACTCGATGCGAACCACGCCGGCCGGGTCACACCAACCGAGAGCCTTGTCGCTCTGTTCGTCGGAGGCGAGCGGCTCAGCAGGGAGTTGGTCGACAGGTCCTTCAGGACGCTGCCAGGTCTCCGGATCTGGAACCTCTACGGGCCAGCCGAGGCGACCGCCAATGCAGCCGCCGGCGAAGTCGTTTCGCAAGACGAGGTGAGTCTCGGTCGCCCGCTTGCCAACACCCAGATCTACCTGCTGGACCGCAACCAGAACCCGGTGCCGATCGGCGTGCCGGGCGAGCTGCACATCGGTGGTGTCGGTTTGGCTCGCGGCTATCTCAACGGCCCGGAGCTAACGGCCGAGAGGTTTGTCCCCGACCCCTTCGGCGGCGAGCCCGGCTCGCGCCTCTACAAGACCGGGGATCTCGCCCGCTACCTACCCGATGGGAACATCGAGTTCCTTGGTCGCATCGACCACCAGGTGAAGATCCGTGGCTTCCGCGTAGAGCCGGGGGAGGTAGAAGCCGTGCTGGGTCAACACCCAGACGTGCGAGAGACCGTGGTGGCGGCTCGCGAGGACCAACCCGGCGAGAAGCGCCTGGTGGCCTACGTCGTCCCTACCCAGGGGGTGCCCACGCCCACCGAGCTGCGCCGTCACCTCAAGGCGAAGCTGCCCGAGTACATGGTGCCCTCGGCTTTCGTGGCGCTAGATACCTTGCCGCTGATGCCCAACGGCAAGGTCGACCGCCGCGCCTTGCCCGCCCCCGATCCGTCCAGCCTCCGAGCGGAGGATGCTTACGTGCGACCGCGCACACCGCTCGAGGAGGTGCTGGCTGAGATCTGGGAGGAGGTGCTCGGACTCGAGCGGATCGGTGTGCATGACGACTTCTTCGAGCTGGGCGGGCACTCCTTGCTGGCCACTCAGCTCGTCTCGCGGCTACGCCACGTTTTCGGGGTGGAGCTACCCCTGCGCTACTTGTTCGAAACTCCCACCGTGGCCGGGCTGGCCAAGCGTATCGAAACGGCCCGACGATCCAATCCCGCTCCCTCCGCAGCCGCGCTGAGTTCACACGGCCTAGACGAGGGAAGACTGTGAAGTTAAGATTGCGCCTTATGAACCCGGAGCAACTCGTGGGCGACTTCGCCTTCGCTGCATGGGTTCGGACGCCCCTGCACTTCGGTGAGGAGTGACCGATCTCGTTGCATCGGCAGGACTGGCTCAAAGCGTGTGGCATCGACCTTAACGCCGTAGAGGCTGCGTTGTTGGAGCACGATTTTGTCGAGGCCTGCGCGGTGATGGCCCGCGAGACGGAGGATGGCAACACGGCACTGGTTGTCTACGTCGTCCCATCGGGTCCGTTCGCGCCCGGGCAGCTGCGCGATCACCTCCGTGCCGTCCTGAACGAGGCGATGCTCCCGAGCACCTTTGTCGCGGTCTCGGCCCTGCCGTTGGGACCATCGGGCACGGTCGATGAGCAGGCACTGGGTCGGCTGGTTGTAATCGACGACCTGCTGGTCAGACGCTGGGAGGAGCATCTGCGGTCGCTCCCAGATGTCGAGGACGCAGTGGTGGTCTCGGAGGAGCGAGACCTGCGCCTTCCGCCGCTTCATCTGGACGACCTGCTCCCGGAGCGGGTGCAAGCACCCGCAACCGTAGCAGAGCCAGGCAGCGGCGCGGGTTGGTCGGACGCCAGCCGGCAGGATAGCTGGTTCGCAGCATTAGCGCTAGCCGACGGTGGGCCACTCGCCGTCCCGACAGACGCACCTACGACTCTCACCGAGGCGCTCCTCCTGACCGCGACTGTGCATGCGGATAAGGGCATCACCTACGTACGGGCTGATAGCTCAGAGACATTTCAGAGCTACGCCACGCTGCTTGAGCGGGCGAGATCCATCCTGGCCGGGCTGCAGGAGCGGGGTCTCCGGCCCGGCGACCGGGCTATTCTGCACATCGATATGCTCGAGGACCACTACTCAGCCTTCTGGGCCTGCGTCCTCGGTGGCATCGCCCCGGTCACGGTCAGCGTGGCCCCGTCCTACACCGAGCGCAACGGCGGCGTCGAGAAACTGTTCAATGCTTGGGAGCTACTGGACCATCCCCCCATCCTGACCAGCTGTCACCTGATCGGATCACTCGCTGAGCTAGCGCGGCTTCTGCCGATGGATGACCTTACTATCCTCCCGGTCGAGGAGCTAAAGGACAGCCTGCCGACTGACCACATCTACCCCAGTCAACCGGGCGACTTGGTGTTCCTCCAACTTACGTCAGGCAGCACCGGTGTCGCGAAGTGCATTCAGCAGACGCACCGCTCGATCATCACCCACATCCACGCCTCACGGCAGTTCAACGGCTACACCCCCGACGATATCACGCTCAACTGGCTGCCCGTCGACCACGTCGTCCCAATCCTTACTTTTCACCTCAAGGACGTCTACCTCGGCTGCCGACAGACCCACGTTAAGACCGATCTGGTACTCGCCGATCCTTTGAAGTGGCTGGACTTGCTGGAGGCCCACAGCGTCACCCACACCTGGTCGCCCAATTTTGGCTTTAAGCTGGTAGCTGACCACCTAGCGACGGCGGCCGACCGCCACTGGGACCTTTCGCAAATGCGCTTCTTCATGAACGCCGGCGAGCAGGTCACGCTGCCGGTGGTCCGCGACTTCTTGGACCGTGTAGCTCCCTTCGACGTCCCCCAGCAAGCGATGCAGCCGGCCTTCGGCATGGCTGAGACCTGCACTTGTATAACCTACCAGAACCACTTCGACGTTCGGACGAGCGCGCGCCGGGTCCTCAAGTCTTCTCTCGAGGGCCGGCTGCAGGAGGCCGATGGTGACGATTCGACGACTACTATCTTTCTCGACCTCGGGCCGCCCATCCCCGGCGTTCAGATCCGGATCGTCAATCATAATGATGAACTCGTCCCGGAGGGTGTTATCGGCCGTCTCCAAATCAAGGGTGCCGTCGTCACGCCCGGCTACCTCGACAACGACACGGCCAACAAAGAAGGGTTCGTCGGCCAGGGGTGGTTCAACTCCGGCGACCTCGGCTTCATCCTCGACGGCCACCTGACCCTAACCGGGCGCGAGAAGGAGACACTCGTCGTCCGAGGGGCGAACTTTTACTGCTACGAGATCGAGGATGTGGTTAACGCGATCGACGGCGTCGAGCCGACCTTCGTCGGGACCTGCGCCGTGGCCGACCCGACTGCGGGGACGGAGGGCTTTGCGGTCTTCTTCGTCCCCAAGGCCGAAGCTGCCAAAGACGTGTTCGAGCTGGTCAGAACAATCCGGACGCAGGTCGCCGCATGCTTTGGGGTCAGCCCAACCTACGTCGTCCCGCTGGCAATCGAGGACTTCCCGAAGACGACGAGCGGCAAGATTCAACGCGGCCAGCTCAAGCAGGCGCTCGAGGCCGGGCGGTTCCGGGACACGATCAAAGCGACCGATATCACCCTCGAGAACGCCAACACCCTCCCCGACTGG
>DATAAN010000173.1:0-8555 GCA_036260105.1 Actinomycetota bacterium | reverse complement strand
CCGCCAGGCGCTGGGCGCGCCGGCGCAACGGCTCGAAAGCCACGGCGACAACCGCTGTGGTGAGCAGGGACAGCCAACCCGTGCCGACTGGGATCAGGGCGCCGACGCCCACGACAATCCCGACGTAGCCGACCGTGATGGCGAGCACGAGGAACCCGACGACCAGCGTCTTGTTGACCACCGGGTCGATGTCGTACAGCCGGTACTTCAAGATGGCGATGCCCATGGCGACCGGGATCAGCGGCAGCGCGAGCAGCCCGGGAGCCGGACTCCTGAACAGGAGCAGGCCCGTGACGAGCAGCACCGTGGCCATCACCATCGCGTAAACCAGCCAGCGCATCTGGCGTGCCTCGTCGTCGCGAGCCCGGAGCAACCGCACCACCACCGCGGCGGTCCACAGCACCTGGAAGAGAGGGTAGCTTGGCAGAAGGTAGGGCCAGAGCCGCGCGGCCACCTGAGAGCCGGGCAGCGCCAGGGGATGGGACGAAACCATTCCGATGCGGTCGAAGTCCACGGGCCAGAGCGCGGTCGTCGTCGCCATAAGCGCAGCGACCGCCCACATGCCCAAGCCAGCGCGGCGCCAGCGCCGTGACAACATCCGGCCGTGCGGAAACGCCATGAAGGTCCAGCCGGACAAGGCGATGGCCAGGGGTAGGAGCCACACGCCGAACCAGCCGATCCACGATGCAGCCGGCAGCAACCCCTCGACACGGCCGTACTGACGGCCGAAGAACATGACGGCGTGGATCACGCCGACGGCGACGAGCAGCCAGCCCTCACGATGGCGCGGCAACATTCGTACGACGTACAGGCCTACGGCGGAGAACGAGGCAGCGAGCAGCCCGTTGTGGAGGTTGTCGAGATGGAAGCCGAGGAACCAGCCGTAGCCGACCAGCAACGCCACCAGCAAGGCCACCATGGCAAGGCCCGCTTCGAGGGCCGCCGACGGGACCTTCGCGTCCGTCGCCTCCGTCGCAGCCGACATGGCCGAATAGTAACGGGCCGACACGCGGCCGCGGAAGAGGGTTCTCCCTGAAGAACTCCAGGGAGTGCACGGGTGCACGGAACCCGGCTGTCTGCCACCGTTGCAGGCGTCAACCGACTAGGAGGGACTCACCTGATGCCTACCTCACTCAAAGATCAAGCAAGTCAGTCACCCGCTTCACGCCGCTCCGCCCGACTCGGCGGGACCTGCCTCGCCGTCGGAGGGGTTGCCTTCTTCGTCGGCGGCATAACCCACCCGGGCGATAGTGGCAAGGGCACTAAGGTCGAGCAGCTGTACGACATGTTTGTGCACCCCATGTGGTATCCGTCGCATGCGCTGTTGCTGGCGTCATTCGCACTGTTCGCAATCGCCGTACTGCTGCTCCGCAAAGGGGGCGATCTCGGTCCCCGCCTGGCCCGACTAGTGAACCTGATCAGCGTTCTTTTTGTCGTCGGCACGCTGTCCATGGCGGTGCACCTGTTCGATGCGTTGGGAGCGGAGTCCGTTGCGGACGGACAGCCGGCGCTGGCCTATGAGGTGGCCAGATGGAACGAGACGATCTTCAGCACCTTCTGGGGGGTGGGCATCATCACACTTGCGGTGGCCGGCGGACTCACCCGCACCCTGGGCAACCGGATCATCATGCCGTTGGCTGTGGTCGGTGGTGCGGCCTGGTGCCTGGCCGCGTCGACCATCGCATTCACCGACCGATTCGACCCGCTGTTCCCCATCGCCGGCTCCCTGATCCCGGTCTGGGCCGTCGCCGTCGGGGTGATGTGGGGCGCTCGAGGACGTGACACTCGACCCGACTCTACCCCGTGAGCTAAGGGCGAGAACCAGGGGTTGGAAAAGAACGCGGGATCGGCATGCGAGGGGAGGACGGGCCTCTGAGGTGGCTGGACGGACGCTCGAGACCAGCGAGGGGTAGCAATGGAGCCCGCTTGTACCAGTCGGCTGGCGCGCGGCCCTGTACCTATCCCCCGGGCAAGTCCTTGGTGTTCTTACGCCGTCGAGTGAGCGGCTAACAGTGGTGGGAGAAGGATTCGAACCTCCGAAGCTTGCGCAACCGGTTTACAGCCGGCTCCCTTTGGCCACTTAGGTATCCCACCTGGAACGCAGGCCTCCGGCGGCTTCAGCACTCGCCGGTGGCGGCCCTGAGACCGTCTGGGCACTGCACCATTAGGATAAAGCAACAAGGAGCCGACAATTTGGGAGGACCATGGCGCAGGCTTCGTTCGACGTGGTGAGCGAGGTGGATCACCAGGAGGTGATCAACGCCCTCGACCAGGCCAGGCGCGAGATCTCCCAGCGCTTCGACTTCAAGAACACCGGCACGGAGATCCGCCACGAGTCGGAGCACATCGAGGTTCGCTCCAACTCCGAAGGCCGGGTTCAGGCGGCGGTGGACGTGATCAAAGAGAAGATGGTGCGGCGGAACGTCTCCCTCAAGGCGCTGTCGCCGGGCAAGATCGAGCCGGCCGGCGGGTCCAACTTCAAGCAGACCATCGACATCGTCCACGGCATCTCGGACGAGAAGGCGCGGACGATCAACAAGTTCATCAAGGGCCTGGGCAACAAGGTGCAGAGCCAGATCCAGGGTGATCAGCTGAGGGTGTCTTCGAAGTCCCGGGACGATCTCCAGGCCGTCATCAAGGCGCTGAAGGAGGAGGATTTCGGTATCCCCCTTCAGTTCACCAACTACCGGTAGGCGCCGTGGCGGACGAGAACTGCATCTTCTGCAAGATCGTCGCCGGGGAGGCGCCCTCCTCCCGCATCTACCAGGACGACGACGTGGTGGCGATCCTCGACATCTTCCCGTGGGCGCGGGGACACTCGCTGGTCATCCCGCGCACCCACGCCGCTACCATCTTCGACATCGATCCTGACGACGCAGCCGCCGTCATCAGGGCGGCCCACCGCATCGCTCCCGCGCTGAGGGACGCGGTCGGGGCCGAGGGGTTGAACCTGCTGCAGTCAAACGGCCGGGCAGCATGGCAGACGGTGGACCACTTCCATCTTCACCTGATCCCGAGATGGCCGGACGACTCGCTGGTCAGCCCCGGGACGTCGACCAAGGCAGACCCCGACGAGCTCAGGGGGATCGCAGGGAGGGTAGAGGAGCGGCTGGGTTAGGCCTGCGGCCCGTTAGTGGATCAGGGCCTGCTTGACCGGCCCGACGACCACCGCACTTCCCGATACGGACCCGGACAGGAAGTGGCTTATCTTTTCCGTCCGGGCGTCCACAGCTCTACGCACATCCGCCCGCCTTTGCTCCTCGACTTTCTGCTCCTCGGTCAACTGCACCTGCGTGGTCTGACCGGTGGCAGCACTCTGGCGGGCGAGCCCCAGAACGCCCAGCGTCGGGTCCAGCATGGAGAACCACATGACGTCCTCCGGCGACGATATCGCCGTTCCCTGCAGCAGCTTGTCGACCTCCTTGGTGATGGCAAAGCCCGGCCAGAACGGCCGTCCGGCGGTGTTCGGAACGCCTCCGAAGTTGCCTGACACGAAGGCGGCCGCCTGCTCCTCCGCTCGACGGAGGGCGTCGTCCAGGAACGGCTTGGGATCACGAGCCGGCGAACCGGGCCCCCCGCCCGGGTGCATCTCGAAGTGAAGGTGCGGAGACCCGCCCTCGGCGTTTCCGGTGTCCCCGACGAAGCCGATAACCTGGCCCTTCTCCACCCGCTGTCCGACGGCAAGGCCGCTGGCCCAGCTCTGGAGGTGGGCGTAGTAGTACGCCATCCCGCTGTCACCTCGCACCCAGACCGAGATACCGCCCGCACCCAGCGTCCCCTTCTGGATCACCCTGCCGGCCTCCGAAGTGACTATCGGTGTGCCGAAGGCGGCAAAGACGTCGGTGCCCTCGTGAAGGTGCGGGCTCGGGGTGTAGCGGGGGAAGCCCCAGTCGTGGCTGAAGTTGGCCTTGCCGGCGACGGGAAACGGTGAAGCGACGGCCAGCAGCGCCTGCTCGATGGAGATTCCCCGGCCGACCACCGGCTGCAGCCGCTCGAAGAGCAGGTTGGTGTTCCGGGCCGGAGACCTTCGTATCTGGGGAACCGAGATCGGGAAGGGCTGAGTGCGGGGGTCGGCCGGCTTGGCGGCGGCCGCCGGCGCCTGTACGGGAGCGGGACCCGGCGCGGGAGCTGCGGGGGGCGGAGGAGGCGCTTGCTCGGCCGGCGGTGGAGGTGCCGCAGGCGTCGGGAACAACAGGTTCAGCAGGCCGTCGAGCTGGGCGCTTGCCGGCGCCGCAGTGACGGTCAGCAGCGACAAAGACAAGGCGAAACACACCGCCAACCTCACTGCTCGCCTCACGCGGTCCTCCCCAAACTGCATTAAGGCTGCCGTCGCACGGATCCTGGACGGTCGAAAAAGGCAATGGAACCCTACCGCGAATGAGATGGCCGAAGTCAAGCCAGGAGTGCGTTGGGGCAAGACCGCCCGGCCCCGAACAGCAAAGAGGGCCCCGGGCACGCCCGGGGACCTCATCGAGTCAGTCGGTTAAGCCGAGTATGCGGCCAGTCCGGCCATCTGCTGCAGCCTGCGGATGCGCTCCTCCGTCGGCGGATGTGTGCTGAAGAGCCGGGCGGCCCCTGTGGCCCATGCGCCCCGGAGCGGGTTCACGATGAACATCGGAGCCGCCGTGGGGTTCACCGCCATCGGGATGCGCTGAGAAGCCACCTCGAGCTTCCGCAAGGCGCTTGCCAGGCCGTGCGGGCGACCGGCGATCTCAGCCCCCAGTGCGTCGGCCTGGAACTCCCGGGAACGGGAGACGGCCAGCTGCATCACCATCGCGGCGATCGGAGCGACGATGCTGGCAATCAGGACGGCAACCAGGCCGCCCGGGCTCTCGTCGTCGTCACCTCCGCCGAACATGGCGCCCCATCGGGCCATGGTGGCGAGGAAAGAGATGGCGCCGGCGATAGTCGCCGCAACGGATGCGATCAGGATGTCACGGTTCCGCACGTGCGCCAGCTCGTGGGCCAGCACGCCCTCAAGCTCGGAGGGGCTCAGGAGCCGCAGGATGCCCTCGGTGACCGCCACCGCAGCATGCTCGGGGTTGCGGCCGGTTGCGAAGGCGTTCGGCTGCTCCGACGGGATTATGTGCAGGCTCGGCATAGGCAAACCTGCGCGTGCGGCGAGCCGGCCGACCGTCTCGTAGAGCTCGGGAGCCTCGGCGAAGCTCACCGGCCGAGCCCGGCTCATCCGCAACGCCATCTTGTCGGAGAACCAGTACGCGCCGAAGTTCATGACCGCGGCCAACGTCAGGCCCAGGAGGGCTCCCCCACGGCCGCCGATGGCGCTTCCCAGCCAGACCATCAGCCCGGCGAGGGTGCCGAGCAGGACAACGGTCTTCATGTTGTTCTTCACTGTCATCACCTCTCGGTCCAGGGTAGTGACGAAGCCTTAACGCTTGAGTGGGTCTCACTTAAAAAACGCTGAAAAGTCGCCGGGCATTCCGTTACCGGACGGTCGCCCTTTCGTTAACAGCGTGTCAAATCTGCTCGGCAGGACCTGTAATCGGTATCGCGCTCCCCGGCCTCGGACTACGCTTCGCCGATGGTCCTGCAGAGGGAGCTGCTGCTCGCCGACGAGTCGCTGAAGGGGGCCGCCTGGTGCCGGGCCCACAGCGACCTGGTGGACGCGTGGCTGGAGGAGTTGCTGGACAACGCCTGCGACTCCGGGGACACCCGCGGTCTCGCGCTGGTGGCCGTCGGCGGGTACGGCCGCTCCGAGCTGTGCCCCGGGAGCGACATCGACGTCCTGCTCGTGCACGACCGGGTACGAGACCTCCGCAGCATCGCCGACCGCATCTGGTATCCGGTGTGGGACCAGGGCCTGAAGCTCGGCCAGAGCGTCGCCAGCGTCAAGGAAGTCCTGAGCCTGGCGGACGAGGACCTCGACACCGCCACCGCTCTGCTGAGCGCCCGCCACGTCGCCGGGGACGCAAGCCTCTCCGCTCAGCTCGCTGTGGCCGCAGGGGCGCAGTGGGAGAGGCGGTCGAAGCGCTGGCTCAGCCAGCTCGCCGACCGTACGGAGGAGCGCCACGCAAGGTTCGGCGAGGTCGCCTTCCGCCTGGAACCGGATCTCAAGGAGGGGCGGGGCGGCCTTAGGGACGTCCACGCGCTCGGGTGGGCCGAGGCGTCCCACCGAGTGCTTCTGGAGCACGACGCGACGGCGATCTCTCGGGCGTACTCGGTGGTCCTCGACGCCCGCGTGGAGCTGCAGCGGCTGACCGGCCGGCCGAACAACGTGCTGGCGCTGCAGGAGCAGCCGGCGGTGGCCCAGGCCCTCGGGGATGGGGACGCCGACACCATGATGACGCGGGTAGCCGAGGCGGCCCGGTTGATCTCCTGGACCAGCGACGACGCGTGGCGCCGTATCCGCTCCAACCTTCGGGGGCGGGTCAGCCGCTCCGCCGGACGGCCCCTGCAGCTGGGCGAGGGGCTGGTCCTGAAGGACGGCGAGGTCGAGCTGGCGGCATCGACGGCCCCCTCGACCCCCCTTCTTGCCCTCAAGGCGGCACTTGCCGCCGCCAGGCGCAAGACCGTCATCGAACGCAACTCGCTGGAGAAGCTGGTTTCTCAGCAGGCGCCGGTTCCCGAGCCATGGCCTGCCGAGTTGCGCAAGCTGTTCGTCGACCTGCTGCTCACCGGGGCGCCGGCCATCGCCGTCATCGAGTCCCTGGATCAGCGGGGACTATGGACCCGCCTCCTGCCGGAGTGGCAGCCCGTCCAGGCGCGCCCACAGCACAACGCATACCACCTGTTCACCGTCGACCGGCACCTGCTTGAGACTGCAGCGCGGGCTTCGGCCCTCCGGACGAGGGTTGGCCGTCCGGACCTGCTGGTGGTGGCCGCGGTCCTCCACGACGTCGGCAAGGGCTATCCGGGCGACCACAGCCAGGCCGGCGCCGACCTCATCCGTACGATGACCGCCCGGATGGGCTTTCCGCCGTCCGACGTGGAGACCTTCGCGGCGCTTGTCCGGTACCACCTGCTGCTCCCCGATGCGGCTACGCGTCGCGACCTCGACGACCCCGGGACACTGCAGACGGTCGCCTCGACGGTGGCAACACGGGAGCGGCTCCACCTCCTGTGGGCCCTGACCGAGGCCGACTCGCTGGCCACCGGCCCGTCTGCATGGAGCCCATGGAAGGCGAGCCTCGTCGCCGAGCTGGTGAACCGGGTCGACAAGGTGATGCAGGGCACGCCCGCCGATGCGTTCGTTGGGGAAGCGTTCCCCAGCGGTGAGCAGCTTAGGATTCTTGGGTCCGGGGAGAACCGGATCGAGGCCGGCGACGGCGTGGTGACCGTCTACGCCGGGGACCGTCCCGGCACCTTCAGCCGGGTCGCCGGCGTCCTGGCCCTCCACGGACTCGACGTCCTGTCGGCCAACGCCTACTCCAGTGAGGACGGCCGGGCCCTCTCCCAGTTCCGGGTGATGGACCCTCGCAGGGACGTCACACCGTGGGACCGTGTGAGGAGAGACCTCGAGCTGGCGCTGGACGGGGGGCTGGCGGTTCAGGCTCGCCTCGCGGAGCGAGCCCGGACCTACGGGCGGGCGAAGCCGACGACCCGCAACCCGGTGGAGGTCTCCGTACGGTTCGACAACTCCACCTCGCACTACGCCACCGTCGTCGAGGTGCATGCCCCGGACGGGATCGGCGTTCTCTACCGCATCACGCGTGCGCTGGCCGACCTGGACCTGGACATTCGCTCGGCGAAGGTCCAGACGCTGGGCGGCAAGGTCGTCGACTCCTTCTACCTTCGCGGCCGGGACGGCGGGAAGATCACCGACCGGTACACCCTCGGGGAGCTGGAAAAGGCGATCCTGCACAGCGTCGAGCCCTGACACCCCCGGCCGCTACGCTAAGGGCCATGGAAGCTCAGGAAGGCGATCCGGTCGAGTTCCGGGGAGTGGTCGAACGGGCGGCTCCCGACGACTGGATAGCGATAGCTCACCTCAACGTGTGGGCGTTCCGGGAGTTCGCCGTCGAGCTCGGACAGCGAGAGTGGCCTGAGCTGGTGCGGGTGCTCACCGGGGTCGGCCCCGCTGCCCGAGAGGGACCCTTGTTCGTAGTCCGATCGGAGCTCGAACCGGTCGGCTCGGCGGCGTACCGGCCACCCGGGCGCTCCCGGGCGCCGATCCCTCCGGATTGGGCCTCCGTCGAGCTGCTGGCAGTGGCCCCGCCGGACAGGGGTAAAGGGCTGGGCGCCGCACTGGTCCACGTGTGCGAGGCGCAGGCCATGGAGGACGGAGCGGAGTTCCTGGCCGCGGTGGTACCGGACTACCAGCGGGCAGCGCAGGAATTGTTTGCGCGGCTGGGATTCCATCGTGAGCAGGGCCTTGCGCGGCCAGGCCAGCGCCCGTACGCGCTTTACCGCAAGAGGCCTTTGTTCGGCTAGAAGAAGTGCGAGTTCTGCGCCAAGTCGGTGAAGAAGGCCGGCGCCAGACCGCCCACAAGCACCACGACGGCTGCAACCCCTATCGCTGCGCTGAGCGGCGTCGGCAGAGTCACCTCGGCCGTCGACTCCGTCTGGTCCATGAACATACGCTTCACCACCGCGGC
>DATAAN010000172.1:0-13053 GCA_036260105.1 Actinomycetota bacterium | reverse complement strand
TGCTGCCCTCGGAGGAGCGGGGATTCCTCGGCGTGTCGGACCCGCCGCCGGGACGGGTCACCGCAATCCCCCGCATCGACCTGGAGAGGCTGGCCGGCCAGCTCCCCTATCCCCTGTACCCTCTGTACCTGCGCCTGTTCGACCAGCAGCCGGCCAACTCTGGAGCGCTGCCCGAGCCGGTCCCTATCCCGCCACCGGACGAAGGACCGCATCGCGACTATGCGCTCCAGTGGTTCGCCTTCGCCGGAACGGCACTGATCATCTACCTGGGCCTTATGCGCCGGGAGAGGGCGCGGCTGCGGCAGGCTGGAGAGGATCCGGTCGACGAGCCGGATCCGGTGGCTGCATGAGCCTGCACGTCTGCTTCGTCTGCTCGGGGAACATCTGCCGCTCCCCCATGGCCGAGATGGTGTTTCGCGAGCACCTCCGGCGGGAGGCTCTGCAGGATCGAGTCAAGGTGACGAGCGCCGGCACCGGCGGTTGGCACGTCGGCGACGGGGCCGACTACCGGGCCGCCGCCGTCCTGGCCGAGCATGGCTACCCCTACAAGCACACCGCCGCCCAGGTGAACACCGACCACCTCAAAGCCGACCTGCTCGTCGCGCTGGACCGAGGCCACCATCGGGCGCTCGAGCGGCTGGTGGAGCGGGTGGGTGGTGACCCGCACCGCATCGTGATGCTCCGTTCATTCGACCCTAACGCCCGGGGCGACCTGGAGGTGCCCGACCCCTACTACGGTGGCGACAGCGGGTTCACCCGCGTGCTGAGCATGATCGAGGCCTGCATGCCCGGGCTCCTGGAGTGGGTCAGGACCAATCTCGACCGGCAGGATGCGAACAGCAAGACGCCCGGCTAGGCGCTCGCTCCGGCCGTCGGCTTCCGCTGCTCCATCCGGCTGCCGAGCTCTTCGAGCTCCTCCTTGCTGAAGACCTGGCGGGCGGTCTTGAACATCTCGCCCTCCTCCTCCTCGATGTGGTGCTCGATGTTCTCCTTCATGACGCTGAACTTGGCGCCCCAGGTCTCGTCGTCGTAGGGGGTCTGAGCGATCTCCCCCATGATGGTGTCCACGACGTGGTGCTCCTCGTACCCTTCCAGAACGAGCTCCTTGGCCTTCGGATGCTCCTTCAGCGCGGGGTAGAAGATCTCCTCCTCGATGGTCTCGTGGGCGGTCATCTCGTTCTTGAGCTTGGTGAACAGCTCCTCGCGTGTCTTCACCCCCCGCTCCGTCGTCTTGTCGAGCTTCTCCATGAGCTTCTTGACCTCGTCGTGGTCCTGCTTCAGCAGTTTGGTGGCTTCCATCCAGTTCCTCCGTCGTCGGACCGTCCGCTGAGGGGCCGGCGAGCCGAAGCTACCCGAGGGCAATTTGGCGTAAACCGGGCCCGTAGACTGCCCTGATGGACACCGATGCCGTGGTGAAGGCTGCCGAAAGCCTCACCGGAATGCAGGTGAGCCGAATCACGCCGCTGGGGGGTGCGGCGTACCGGGTCACGCTGAACCGAGACCTGGATCTGGTGGCGAAGGGCCACGACCGGCCCGACGCGGTTCGTGCCGAGGCCGCGTCCCTGGAGTGGTTGGCGGAGCCGGGCACCGTGCCGGTGCCGCGACTCAGGGGCGAAACCCCGCAGCTGCTGCTCACCGACTACGTCGAGCCGGGCGGCTCGTCGCCGTCGGCCGCTGAGGCGCTCGGCCGGGGTCTGGCCGGCCTGCACGCGGCGGGAGCAGAGGCCTACGGCTGCCCGCCGCCCCGCGGTCCCGAGGCCGCGTCGATCGGGCTAGCCCACATGGCCAACGTCAAGTGCGAGAAGTGGGGCGATTTCTACAGCCGCTACCGCATCGAGCCCTATCTGCGGTCAGCGGTGGACCGAGGCACCATCTCATCGGCGCAGGCCGGCGTGTTCGAGGAGGTGATGGACCGGCTCGATGACCTCGGCGGTCCGGCAGAGCCACCCGCGCGGCTGCATGGCGACCTGTGGAGCGGCAACGTGTTGTGGGGAGCGGACGGACGGGCGTGGCTGATCGACCCGGCGGCGCATGGAGGCCATCGCGAGACCGATCTCGCGATGCTTCACCTCTTCGGCTGTCCGCACCTCGAACGGATCCTCGGCGCGTACCGCGAGGCGGCACCGCTGGCCGACGGCTGGCGCGCCCGCATCCCGCTGCACCAACTGTTCCCGCTTCTGGTTCACACGGTCCTTTTCGGTGGCGGCTACGCCGGGCAGGCGATCCAGGCAGCGCGGGCAGCCCTTCGGGCCTAGGGGCTCAGGGAGGCAGGAACGTGCCGGCGAACCGGAAAGCCAGCCACGGCTTCGGCCCCCAGGTGGTGAGCTTGAAGGTGGCGATCGGGCCCCACTGCTCGATCATCCGGATCCCGACCAGGAAAAGCGCCACCGGATCGGCCGAGATGTGGCAGTCGATCCTGCGTACCGGCGCCTGCGTGACCCGCACGTTTCCGTCGTCAAAGGTCACGTAGAAGGTGGGCCCGCCCCGCATGTGCACCGCGTACGCGGCCGTGAACCCTCGCACCGCGTCCTGGTCGACGAACTTCTCGATGGCGAAGCAGATGAAGGGGACGGCGCCTATCACGCTCTGGCGGTCCACCACCGAAGGCTTTCGAAGTGCCCGGGCAATCGCCTCGCCGTGCATCATGAGGTGGGTCAGTACGTAGGAGGTGTAGGTGTCGACCGACAGAGTGCCCACCGGGCTGTTGGCGGCGGCGTGCGGCGGCATGCTGCCCGCCCTCCGGCAAAAGGCGTCCACGCCGGCCTCGATCCGGTCGGCGAGGATGGCGCCGTTGCGCTCCGAGTCACCGATCAGCGCCTCCAGGTTCGCCTGCGCCAGCCCCTCCCGGGTTGGGGTTCCGTGGGTGATCGGCTCTCCGGCCAGCATCCGAGCCATCACGTCCTTGGCGTAGGCCAGGTGGGCGGCGTGCTCCCCGACGGTCCAGTCCGTCTTGGGCACCGGCATGCTGGTGTCCGAAAGCGGGCGGACGAGGGCTGCGACGCGCCGCGCCATCATCTTCGCCAGCTCCTGGGTCTGTCTCCGCGACGCGACGGCTACGCTCATTGTTCCCCTACCCTTTCTCGAGTTGCGAGGCCGGCAGCCCGGCCCGGTGGTCCTCCAACTGCTGAAGCTCTCGAAGCACGTCCCTCGTCCAGTCGACGGAGGCCCGGGTATGGGCGAGGCCGAAACGCAGGACCAGGTTCGGGTGCAGGTACTCCGGCCGGTGCCTGATCTCGGACTCCAGCCGCTCCAGGGCGGCAAGCTCCTCGACCGCCCGCTCGTGAGCCGCCTTCACCTGCGTCACGAGCACCTCGTGCGAGCTCAGTCCGCCGAAGAAGACCTTGAGAAGGAACGGGCTGCGGAAAGAGTCCGGTTCCACGTCGGAGCTCTCCAGCCAGGCCCGCAGCCGGTTGCGCCCCTCCGGCGTGATGCTGTAAATGCGCTTGTTGGGGCGGTCGGTCTGATCGACCTCCTCTACGGTGGCCAGTCCCAGGCCGACCAGCCGGCGGAGCTCTGAGTAGATCTGGCTCTTCGCCGGGCTGAAGAAGTGCCCGATGCTCGCGCCGACCATCTTACTCAGATCGTAGCCCGACATGTCGCCGAAGGTGAGCATCCCCAGAATGGCCCAGGACGTGGCGGGAAGGTCGGTTTCCGGCGTAGACGACATTGGCATAGTCCAGTTTGGACTATGCCAATGTGTCGGGTCAAGTCCGGCGCTCAGACCGCTTTGCGGTACCTCGATATGGCGAGCGGCATCATGACGACGACTATCGCCACGCACCAAAGGATCGCTCGGGTGACGTAGTAGGAGGTCGACTCCGTACCGGGGATGTGCCCGACGGACAGTGCCCGGACCGCCGACGCCACCACGGATACCGGCTGGTGCTCGGCGAAACCCTGGAGCCAGTCCGGCATGCTGTCCACCGCAACGAAGGCCGACGAAGCGAACACAAAGGGCGCCATCACCGGGAAGGCAGCCGCCTGAGCACTCTCCGGGTCTCCCACCAACAGTCCGACCGTGGCGAAAACCCATGACAGCGCGTAGGAGAAGAGCAGGGTGATCAGCAGGGCGGCGACGAACTCCAGCGCGCTGGTCTGCACCCGGAACCCGACGAGAAAACCGACGCCGGCAATCAGCGCGACGACGAAGATGTTGCGGAACAGGTCCGCCGTGGTCCTTCCGGCTAGAACGGCGGAACGGGACATCGGCAGCGACCGGAAACGCTCCAGAAGGCCGCTCTTCATGTCGGCCGCCATGCCGATGGCGCTCTGCAGGGCCCCGAAGGTGACCGTCTGGATGAAGATTCCGGGGATCAGGTAGTTGACGTATGACTGGCCGGGCACCTCGATCGCCCCGCCCATGACGTAGCGGAACAGCACCACGAAGATGACCGGCTGGATAAGGGTGAACACCAGCAGCTGGGGCACCCGCCGGATCGCCGTAAGGTTGCGGCCGGTGACTGCGAGCATGTCCCGAAGGGCGTTGCCGGACTTGTTGCGCGGAACGACCGCCATGGTCTCCGCCCGAGCTGCACTCATGCGCCCTCCCCGATGCCGTCGAGCAGAATCCGCACCGCGGACTCCGCAAACTCTGCCGCCTCGCCGTTGAGCTTGCCTTTGGATCCGAGGCCCACGGCCCGGGCGACCGCTGCTCCCATCAGAAGGGACGCAGCCTGCTGGGTGGCGGCACCGTCGCTGATTCGCCCGAATCGCTGTTCCAGCGTGAGATAGCCGGCAACCGGTTGAACGTCGAGCGGCTGGGTGGCGGACGAGTCGGAGTAGAACCGGAGGGCGGCCTCGGCGACCTCCCGGAGGTTTTCCTCGACGCTTCCTGAGCCGGCCTTGTAGGGCAGCTGCGAGAGCACCTCCCGCAAGTCGGCCGCCGTGCCGGGTTGCGAGGCCTCAGCCGTAGCCGGGCCCGCGTCAGCCGGAGCCCAACGATCGTCGAAGGCACCGTCGGGCTGCAACACGTCGGCACCCTGCTCCATGTCGTCAATCCACTCGTCCACTTGCCGGGCCGCCTCCTCGATCGGGGGAGGAGCGCTTCGCGGGTGGCCTCCCGCCTTGATTTTGGACTCGGCGGCTTTGTCCTCGGCGTGCTTGCCGGTGAGCGCCAGGAAGACGTCGTCCAGGCTTGGGTCGCGCACGGTCAGGCCGGCGGCGACCATCCGGTTGGCATCCAGCGACCGCAGTACCTCGGTCAGCACCCTGGGCGCCTGATTGGTGGAGAGGCGGACCTTGTCGCCCTCCAGCTCCGGGTGATCGGCCACAAGGCGTGCCAGCAGGACCTGGGCCCGCTTGGCCTCCACCTCGTCGTGCATGGTCAGCTCGATCACGGTGTTGCCGAGCTTGGCCTTCAAGGATGCGGCGGTGTCGTTTGCCACGACCACCCCGCCGTTGACGACCGCGATGCGGTCTGCGAGCTGGTCTGCCTCCTCGAGATACTGGGTGGTCAGGAGCACGGTGGCGCCGTCCGCCACCAGCTCCTCGATCACTCGCCAGAGCTCGGTCCGGCTCTGGATGTCCAGACCGGTTGTCGGCTCGTCGAGGAAGATGACCGGCGGCTTGGCCACCAGAGAGGCTGCGACGTCGAGGCGGCGCCTCATTCCGCCGGAGTAGGTTCGAATGGGCCGGTCGCCGGCGTCGGTCAGCTGGAAGCGCTCCAGCAGCTCGTCGGCCCGGGGCCGGATATCACTGCGCGGCAGTTGGGCCAGCTTGCCGATCAACCTCAGGTTCTCCCGGCCCGTCAGGTTTGGGTCCACCGCGGCGCTCTGGCCCGCCAGGCCGATGAGCATCCTTACCGAGGCGGCGTCGCGGAGCACGTCGTACCCGAAGACCTCGGCCCTTCCGCCGGTCGGCGCCAGGATGGTCGACAGAATCCGGACGGCGGTCGTCTTCCCGGCTCCGTTCGGACCGAGTAGGCCGAAGATGGTGCCCTCCGGCACCTCGAAGTCGATGCCCTTCAAGGCCTCGACCTCGCCGTAGCTCTTCTTGAGTCCTTCTACGAGGATTGCTGGTTTTGTCATAGGGAGCATGGTCGCACAGTTAGTTCTAACCGTCAAACCTTTTGTTTCTCCAAATTTAAGTGTTTCCAATGTTCCGAAGATCGGAGTAAGATAAAGATGTGACCCCAACCCGAAGCGTCGCTCGGTCGCGCGAGGAAGCTGCCGCCAGCGTCTGGCGCCTCATGTCCGAGTACTCCATCGCCCAGTTCCGGCGGAAGAGCCGGATGCTTTCCGACAGCGGCATCACGCCAGGCCACATGAAGGCACTGCTCAGCCTGGAGCCGGGTGAGGCGATGCCGATGGGTGCGTGCGCGCACGAGATCGGCTGCGACGCTTCTACCGCCACCTGGCTCATCGACCGGCTGGAGGAGAAAGGCCTGGTAGAGCGCCGGCCGTCATCGACCGACCGCCGGGTCAAAGGAGTGGTGCTGACCGAAGAGGGCGCCGCCGCGCGCGCTCGCCTGCGCGAGCACTACGACGAGCCGCCGGCGGCCCTGTTCGCCCTCTCCGACGAGGACCTCGAGACCCTTTCCCGGCTGCTCACCAAGCTCGCCGCGGCCGCCGCCGAAGCGGAGACCCCGCCCGCAGAAGGCTGAGCGGCGCCACACCCTTCCGGAAAGCGGAGTAGGTTGGAGCATGGAGTACCGAAGAATCGCGTCCCTCGAGGTCTCCGTGGTCGGCCTCGGATGCAATAACTTCGGCGGCCGTATCGACGGCCGGGCGTCTGCCCGGGTCGTATCGGCGTCCCTCGACGCCGGAATCAACTTCTTCGACACTGCGGAGCTGTACGCGGGCGGCAAGAGCGAGGAGATCCTCGGCAAGGCGCTCAAAGGCCGGCGCGACGAGGCGGTCGTCGCATCCAAGTTCGGCTTCGACGGCGACTCCACACCTGCGAACATCCGCAGGGCCGCCGACGCCAGCCTCCGCCGGCTGGGAACCGACCGCATCGATCTCTACCAGCAGCACCGCCCCGACCCGCAGACCCCGATAGACGAGACCCTGCAATGCCTCGACGAGCTGGTCAAGGCGGGAAAGGTTCGGGAGATCGGATGCTCGGAGTACAGCCCCGAGCTTCTCGGAGCCGCCGAGCAGGCGGTCCGACCCGGGGCCGCCCGCTTCGTCAGCGTGCAGAACGAGTACAGCCTTCTACACCGCCAGCCGGAGAGGGCGGTGCTGGCCGAATGCCGGCGCCGCGGTCTCGCCTTCATTCCGTACTTCCCGCTGGCAAGCGGGCTGCTCACGGGCAAGTACCGGCTGGGCCAGCCGCCTCCCGCCGGCAGCCGTCTGGACTCGGGCTGGGGCACCGACCGGCTCACCAGGTGGAACCTGCAGGTGGTGGAGGCCCTGATCCGGTTCGCCGAGGACCGGGGGCACACGATCCTGGAGCTGGCAATCTCCTGGCTGGCGGCCCGCGAGCCGGTGGCTTCGGTCATCTCCGGGGCGACACGGCCGGAACAGGTGGCGAGCAACGCAGCAGCCGCCTCGTGGAGCCTCTCCGACGAGGATCTGCGGGCGATCGACGAGCTGATCCCGCCGCCCGACCTCGCAGCCTGACCGCTAGTAGCGGATGAAGGTGTGCAGGTCGAGACCCTGTACCTTCGACCTCCCGTTCAGGAACTCCAGCTCGATGAGGCAGACGACTCCCACCACCACGCCTCCCAGGCGCTCGATCAGATCGGCCGCCGCCCGTGCCGTGCCGCCCGTTGCGAGAACGTCGTCCACCAAAAGCACCCGCTCGCCCGGCGCGATGGCATCCGCATGGATCTCGATGATCGCGTCCGAGTACTCGAGCTCGTAGGAGGCGGCCTCAGCGGTGAAGGGCAGCTTGCCGTGCTTGCGGATCGGCACGAAGCCGACCCCCAGCCTGTAGGCAACCGGCGCCGCTAGGATGAACCCCCTGGCCTCGATGCCGCACACCTTGTCGACCGCTGAGTCCTCGTACAGGGAGGCGATGCGGTCCACCACGCTCGCGTAGCAGACGGGGTCCTGGAGAAGCGGCGTTATGTCCTTGAAGAGGATCCCCGGCTTGGGAAAGTCCGGGATGTCCCGAATCTTGTCCTTCCAGAGCCCCACATCGGTCGTTGCTTCGGTCACGGGCTCGGCGGCAGGGTGCTGTCCGGCTCGGGGGCCTCGACGCTGCTCTCCAGCTCCTCCACGGCCTCGTCGGCAGCCGGCTCGCTCGCCCCGTCGTCGATGCGACGGCTGATGGACTGCTTGGAGAAGCGGATCTCCACGCCCTCGGAAACCTCCAGGTAGACCATGTCGTCCTCGACCCGGTTGATAAAGCCGTAGAGGCCGCCGATCGTAACCACCTCGTCCCCGGGAGCCAGCTTGTTGAGCAGAGCGGAGTGCTCCATCGCCCGCTTCTTCTGCGGCCGCACAAGAACGAAGTAAAAGATGATCATGACGATCACCAGCATCAGAAGACTTCCGGGATCCATCGGCTCCTCCCAGCATCGGGTGTCGGTCTCAGCCTAAATCCTCACCGGGGCGGCGTGGACAGAAATTGCCGAGTGACCCGGCCCATCGGCGGGTAAGACGAGCGCATGAACCTTTGGCGCATCGAGCCGGGCAGCCGGGTGGTCCTGGACGACATTCCGACGAAGTCGTCCGAGGGAGCTCCCGGCAACTCGGAGGAGACCAAGGCGGCCATGAAGCCTCTCCGCGAGGAGATCGCCCACTACCAGGAGCGCCTGTGGGCCGAGAGCGCCCAGTCGTTGCTCGTCGTCCTTCAGGCGATGGACACGGCCGGGAAGGACAGCACCATCAAGAGCGTCTTCACCGGCGTCAACCCGCAGGGTGTACACGTCACATCGTTCAAGGCGCCCAACTCCACAGAGCGACAGCACGACTTCCTGTGGCGTATCCACCCGGCGGCGCCGGCTACCGGCGAGATCGGCGTGTTCAACCGGTCCCACTACGAGGACGTTCTCATCGTCCGGGTGAAGAACCTTATCCCCGAGTCGGTGTGGCGGCCTCGTTACGAGATGATCAACCACTTCGAGCAGGTCCTTGCCGCCGGCCGCACCAGGATCGTGAAGTTCTTCCTCCACATCTCCAACGAGGAGCAGGCGCATCGCCTGCAGGCACGAATCGACGACCCGACCAAGCGCTGGAAGTTCAACCCGGACGACCTGAAGGAACGGGCGCTCTGGGAGCACTACCAGGCGGCGTATCAGGAAGCAATCGAGCGCACCTCCACACAGCATGCCCCCTGGTACGTCATCCCGTCGGACCGCAAGTGGTACCGAAACTGGGCGGTGGCAAGGGCGATCTGTGACGTGCTGACGGAGATGAATCCTCAGTACCCGGACCCGGCCGAGCTGGACCCGGACCTCAAGATCCTCTAGGCGCCCTCGAAGACGCAGACCGACCGGATGGCTCGGACCCGGCCCTCGGCGAGGTTGCGCTGCAGGTTTGCCATCTTGCCGGGCATATCAGGATTCAACAGGTGGGGGCCCAGCGACGAGGGAACCAGGCCGGCAAAGAACTGAGCCCCTGCAGCTGTGACGTCGTCCCAGATACGCACGTGGAGACCGGCGGTGCTGAGGTATAGGCGGAGCTCCGGCTCGCTCGGCAGGTGGCTGATCGACCGGTCGTCGGCCCACGGCACCGGGTAGTGAGGATCTCCTTTGCCCGCAATGAGGTCGAAGAACGCCAGCCTTCCTCCCTGCTTCAGGACGCGGGCGAACTGGTCGTACATAACCTGCTTTTCCGCCACGTTCATCGACACGTGCATGGTCCACACCACATCAAAAGACCGGTCCTCGAACGGCAGGGCGGTCGCGTTGGCCTCCTGCACGACGATCCGGTCCTGCAGGCCGACCCTACGGTTCAGCTCCCGGGTGACCTCGCAGTACTCCGGCGTGATGTCGATAGCGGTCACCCGGCAGCCGTAACGAGCTGCGATCATCCTGGCCGGTCCGCCGAGTCCGCAGCCGACATCCAGCACGCTTTCCCCGTCCTCCAGCTCAGCCGCTTCGGCCAGGTCGATCGTGGCGCGGGGACCCAGGGTGTGGAAGTGGTCAACCGGAGCAAGGTCCTCGATCGTCAGGCGCTCCGGATCCTTGCCGATCCCCCGCAGAGCCTCGAGGATCCGGTCGAGCCGGTTGCCCCGGGAGTAGTGGGCGGCGACGTCGTCTACCGGCATAGGGCCAGCATATCGGGGTCCCGGAGGCCGTGATTCAAGCTCCTGGCGCCGGGGTAGCAACAGACCATGGACGAAGACGAACTGGAGACCGGGTTACCCCCGGATCTATCACCCGATTACAACGGAATACCCGACACCATCGAGGCCTCTCCCCCCTTCACCTCGGGGAAGATGGTCGACCAGGCCATGGCAATGCCCGCCGACGAGCCGACCGCCGTCTTCGGCCGGGTCACCGCCGCCGAAGAAGTTGCAGGTGAGACGCTGGAGGAGCGGCTCCGGCAGGAGGAGCCGGACGTGCCGGAGCGGCCAACCCACCACCCCGGCCGGCTGATCGCACCGGAGTCCGGAGTGGACGAGATGGACCTCACGAAGGAGGAGGTGGCCTTCCAGGCGACCGAAGCCGGGATGGGACTAACGGCCGAGGAGGCTGCAATTCACATCGACGACGAGTCGGCGCTCGGCTGACTTTCGCCGAAACGGCGGCCTTTTCAGCGCCGGCGAAGGAACAGGTTCAGCAGGACCGTCAGGATTATCGAAAGAACGATGCTCGTTCCGAGCGGGAAGTACACGCGCACGTTTCCTTTGCCGAAGCGCATGTCGCCGGGCATCGAGCCGATGCCCATGCGCCCCAGCAGCAGGAACAGCCCTCCGGCGACCAGCGCGACGACGCCGACGAGCAGCAGGATACGCCCGACGCTGGACGGTTCCATCTAGAGCAGCCGGTCCGCCGCCTGAAGCAAGCCGAGGTGCTCGTAGGCGGGTGAGGTGGCCTGGCGCCCGCGCGGAGTCCGGACGAGAAATCCTTTGCGCAGCAGGTAGGGCTCGTAGACCTCTTCCAACGTGTTGGGCTCCTCCCCCACCGCCACGGCAAGTGTGCTCAGGCCTACCGGCTTGCCCCTGAACCTTTGCGTCAAGGCGGTCAGAATTGCCATGTCGACTTTGTCTAACCCTTCGGGGTCGATCTCAAACAGGGCGAGTGCGTCCCTCGCGACGCCGAGGGTGATCTCCCCGTCGGCCCGGACCTGGGCGTAGTCGCGCACCCGCCGGAGCAGCCGGTTGGCGATCCGGGGAGTGCCGCGGGAGCGGCCGGCGATCTCGACGGCCGCGTCGGCTGCGATCGCCACACCAAGCAGGCTGGCGGAGCGCCGGAGGATCAATAGCAGGTCGGCAGGCTCGTAGTAGTCCAGGCGGCCGAGGAACCCAAAGCGATCCCGAAGCGGGGATGTCAGGAGCCCGGTTCGTGTGGTCGCCCCGATCAAGGTGAACCGGGGTAGCTCCAGGCGGATGGAGCGAGCGGCCGGCCCCTTTCCCACCACGAGGTCCAACCCGAAGTCCTCCATGGCGGCGTAGAGCACCTCCTCGACCGGCCGCGCGAGACGGTGGATCTCGTCGATGAAGAAAACGTCGCCCTCCTGGAGATTGGTGAGTATGGAAGCCAGGTCGCCCGCCCGGACCAGCGCAGGCCCGGAGGTGGCCTTGATGCCGACGCCCAGCTCCGAGGCCACGATGTTCGCGAGCGTCGTCTTGCCCAGACCGGGGCTGCCCGCGAACAGCAGGTGGTCGGGCGACTCTCCCCTCCCCTTGGCGGCCTCCAGGATGATCGCCAGGTGCTCCCGAGTGGCCGGTTGTCCGACGAAATCCTCCAGGCGGGTAGGGCGAAGGGACCACTCGATCTCCTCCTCCTCGGAGCCCTGGGAAGGGGTCAGGACCCCCCGCATACGCTCCGTCATACCCGGGAGAGCGCCTTGAGAGCCGCTTTGACAAGGTCCTGCACCTCGCCGTCCCGCGAACCGATCTCGTCCAGCACCTCCACCAGCTCCGCCGGCGCGTAGCCCAGGCCCAGCAGGGCCTCTCGGACCTCTCCCAGCTTGGATCCGGCCACGTCGAACCCGGAATCCGGCACTCCGAGCTGACTCTTGAGCTCCAGGATCATGCGCTGGGCGCTGCGCTTGCCGACTCCCGGCACCTCCACCAGAGCATCAACGTCGGAGGAGGCTACGGCTCGGCGAAGGGAGTCGGGCTTCATGTGGCCGAGCACCGCGAGAGCCAGCTTCGGTCCGACTCCGGTCACTCCGGTCAGGCAGCGGAACAGCTCACGCTGCTCCATGTCGGGAAAGCCGAACAGCGACATGGAGTCCTCCCGCACGACCATCTGGGTGAGCAGCCGGACCTTATCGCCGAGGCGGAGCTGCCGCAGAGTCGACGCTGATACCTGCACCAGGTAGCCGATCCCGTTTACGTCAACCTCCACGGAGCCCTGGCCGAGCTCGGTGACGGTCCCGCGGACCGAAGAGATCAACGGACGACCGCCAGGGCCGCCAGCCGGCGGGAGCTGAGATGCGTGATGGCGACCGCCAGAGCGTCAGCCGCGTCGGCAGAGTCTGGTGCGGTGAGGCCTCCGAGCAGCTGGTCGACCATGTACTGGACCTGCCTCTTGCTGGCGGCGCCGTTCCCCACCACCGCTTGCTTCACCTGCAGGGGGGTGTACTCGCGTACCTCCAGGCCGCTCTGGGCCGAGAGCAACAGGGCAATGCCGGAGGCCTGGATCGCGGGTACCGCCGACGCCGCGTTGGCGGCGAAGAAGATCCGCTCGCACGCCACGACCTCCGGGCGCCACTCGATTAGCACAAGCCGAAGCTGCTCGAAAAGCATCAAAAGTCGAGTCGAGGTGTCCTGGGTGAGAGAGGTGCGCAGGGTGCCACAGGTGAGAGCCTCGAGCTGGCCTCGGCGCTCCTGGACCACGCCGTACCCCATCCGGGTCAAACCGGGATCGATGCCCAGCACCCGCAGCGGCCCGTTTTCTACCCGCATCTTTTCCCCAATCGAACAAGCGTTTGGGGAATGATAACGACGCCCGGCGACTGCTTCGGGGATTTAAGGTGTCCGGAAAGCTCAGTG
>DATAAN010000171.1:0-13134 GCA_036260105.1 Actinomycetota bacterium | reverse complement strand
ACTACGCCGAGGAGTTCCAGGGCCTGGATCTGGAGGCGCTGCGGCAGGACATCATCGACGTGATGACCACCTCGCAGGACTGGTGGCCGGCCGACTACGGCCACTACGGGCCGCTCTTCATCCGGATGACCTGGCACGCCGCCGGCACGTACCGGATCGCCGACGGCCGGGGTGGTGGCGGCGACGGTGCCCAGCGGTTCGCGCCCCTAAACAGCTGGCCGGACAACGCCAACCTGGACAAGGCCCGCCGGCTGCTTTGGCCGGTCAAGCAAAAGTACGGCAACAAGATCTCCTGGGCCGACCTGCTCGTCTACACCGGCAACGTCGCGATGGAGCACATGGGGTTCAAGACGTTCGGCTTCGGCTTCGGGCGGGAGGACATCTGGGAGCCCGAGGAGATCTTCTGGGGTCCGGAGGACACCTGGCTCGGTGACGAGCGGTACAGCGGAGACCGGGAGCTGACCGGTCCCTTCGGCGCCGTGCAGATGGGCCTCATCTACGTCAACCCGGAGGGGCCCAACGGCAACCCCGACCCGCTCGCCTCCGCTCGAGACATTCGTGAGACCTTCCGCCGCATGGCAATGAACGACGAGGAGACGGTCGCACTCATCGCCGGCGGCCACACCTTCGGCAAGACCCATGGCGCCGCCGAAGCAACCCAGTACGTGGGGCCCGAACCCGAGGGCGCGCCCCTGGAGGAGCAGGGGCTCGGCTGGAGGAACACCTACGGCACCGGAAAGGGCAACGACACGATCACCAGCGGCCTTGAGGGTGCGTGGACCAACGAGCCCATCAAATGGGACAACGGCTTCTTCGACAACCTGTTCAACTACGAGTGGGAGCTGACCACGAGCCCGGCCGGCGCCAAGCAGTGGAGTCCGAAGAACCCGGAGGCCCAGGGCACGGTGCCCGATCCCCACGACCCCACTAAGCGGCACGCCCCGATGATGCTGACCACGGACCTGGCGCTCAAGCTCGACCCGATCTACGGGCCTATCTCCAAGCGCTTCCACGAGAACCCGGACGAGTTCGCGCTGGCGTTCGCCAAGGCCTGGTACAAGCTGCTGCACCGGGACATGGGACCTGTCTCCCGTTACCTCGGACCGTGGGTCCCCGAGCCGCAGCTCTGGCAGGACCCGGTGCCGGCCGTCGACCACGAGCTGGTCGCCGAGGACGAGATCGCCGACCTGAAGGCCCGGATCCTCGCTACCGGCCTACCGATCCCCCGTCTGGTCTCAACCGCTTGGGCTTCGGCTGCAAGTTACCGCGACACCGACAAGCGGGGCGGGGCGAACGGCGCGCGGGTCCGGCTTGAGCCGCAGAGGAGCTGGGAGGTCAACGACCCGGCCGAGCTCGCCGAAACGCTGCAGGCGTTGGAGCAGGTCCGGCAGGACTTCAACAGCGCCCAGAGCGGTGGCAAGCGGGTCTCGCTTGCCGACGTGATCGTGCTGGCGGGCTGCGTGGCCGTGGAGCAAGCGGCGGCGAACGCCGGCTACGCCGTCACGGTGCCCTTCATCCCGGGGCGCACGGACGCGTCACAGGAGATGACCGACGTCGACTCCTTCTCGGTGCTCGAGCCCACGGCCGACGGCTTCCGGAACTACGTTCGGGCCGGTGCGAAGTTGTCACCGGAGACTCTGCTGGTGGACCGGGCGAACATGCTTGCGCTCACCGCTCCGGAGATGACGGCTCTTCTCGGCGGCATGCGTGCCCTCAACGCGAACGCCGGGCAGGCTCCCCACGGCGTGTTCACCGACCGGCCCGGGACGCTGACGAACGACTTCTTCGTGAACCTGCTCGACATGGGCACGGAGTGGAAGGCGTCGATGTCAGAGGAGAACGTGTACGAAGGACGTGACCGGTCCAGCGGCGAGCTCAAGTGGACGGCTACCGCCGTCGATCTCGTCTTCGGGGCCAACTCACAGCTCCGGGCCTACTCCGAGGTCTACGCCCAGGACGACTCGAAGGAGAGGTTCGTGCGTGACTTCGTGGCGGCGTGGAACAAGGTCATGAACCTGGATCGCTTCGACGTCGCCTGATTGCTCGTGCAGGCTTGGTGGCCGGTCGACTCAGCCGGCCACCAAGCGCTCGCACTAGGAACCCGTAGAGCCGCCTTCGCCCGGGTTTCCCAGGCTTCCGCTGGACACTGCGCTCGGCTTGTCATCCGGGTCGGTCTTGTCGTCGATCCACTCGTCGATGCGGGCCCACCAGGAGTACAGCCAGTCGATCAACGCCTCCTGCTCGCGGGGCACCTCGGCCGCCGGCACCCGCCAGTACCTCGCAGCAACCGGCCTGGCGAACGGGATCCGGCGCCAGAGCTCGCCGAAAGGCCCGACATCCTCCAGGACGGTGTGGGCGACGAACACCACGTCGGCCTCGGGCGCCGCGTTGACGGCGGCCATGACGCCCCCGTGCCGCGGAGGCAGCACCCGGAGCATCTTCTCCGCTTTGTCGGCCTCCTCCCGGTGGCCCTTCCTTCTCAGTGAGGCGATGGCTCTCGTTCTCAGGCTAACCGTGAAGTCACGCCCCTCGGGGAACAGCACAAAAGCTCCGTCGTGCGGCGTTCCGGAGGCCAGCTCGGCGATGACCCGAAGAGACCGGTCGCGATCGGACGGATCGTGGGTGATGAACCGGTTGGGCAGCCGGTTGCCGACGATGTCGAAAAAGGGATCCCACTGTAGCTTGGCGAGCATCACGATCCGGGGCAGCCTCCGGTACCCGATCATGATGGTGCCGACCAGCATCAGCGAGTTGCCCGGTCCGGCGTGGCGGCTGAAAACCAGCACGGGGCCCGGCTTGCGGGCCGGTGGGTCCTCGATGCGGATGCGTAGGCGGAACAGGCGGGAGGCGGCTGCGTTCATGCACTTCAGCCACCACCTCATGTAGCCGAAGTGAGCCGACTGCATTGCCTGGGACCTCATGCCCAAGCCGAAGCCGCACGCGATCCACAGGCCGAGCATCGCCAGGATGCTGACTATCTCGAAGAACAGGTACACCGTGGCGAACGCGAGTACCCGCAGCACCCTCAGCTTGCGGTCGAACGCCGCGCCGTAGATCGCCGCGCCGCCGAGCAGGAGCGGCGACAGGACCAGGAGGAAGGCGCAAATGAGGATGACCAGCGGCGCCAGCACCAGCCGGCGGAGTATCTTCGGCGGCAGGCGGTTCACGACTCGAGGCGCCCGCCGGCCGCCAGTCCCTCGAGGTAAGCGGCACTCGCCCGGTGGGACGCCTCCATCCGCTGCGCTACGTGCGTGAAGTCGCGGTACTTCAGCTGGCTCATGCCTGTGAGCGAGGTCTCCTCGCCGGTCGGCAGGACGTGGCCGATCACCCCCTCGGGGAGCGACGCCATGTCCCGGGCGAAGCGGTGCCGGCGCCCTATCTCGAAGGCCACCATGGCTACCTGGATCAGATTGCGCGGCGGCTTCAGCGGCTGCTCGATTCGTCCGACGTGCAGTATGTAGAGCTCGGTAGCGCCCAGCTGGATCGCCCGTTCCACCGGAATGCTGTTAACCAGTCCGCCGTCCAGAAAATGCTCCCCGCCTATCTCGACCGGCGGCAGCAGCCCGGGGACTGCGGCCGATGCCAGGATCGCCGGCGCGATAGGCCCCTCGGTGAACCAATGCTCCGCTGCCCTCTCGATGCTCGCGGCCACGCACTGGAACGGAACCTTCAGCTCCTCGAACCGCTCAACCGGCAGGAGCCGTTCGATCAGCGTCTTCAGGTTCTGATTCGAGTGGAGGTGCGTCCCTTTCCGGGCCAGGTTGGCGGCGCCGCCGAGCGGCGAGGCGAAGACCCTCTCCTTGCCTAGGGCCAACCACGCCTCACGGAGCTTGCCGACGGTCTCCAGCGAGGGCTCGGCCGCGATCGCTACCCCGTTGAGGGCGCCAACCGACGTCCCGACGATCAAGTCAGGGGTGATGTCCCGCTCGAGCAGAGCCTGCAGCATGCCGACCTCGTTGGCGCCGAGATGCCCGCCGCCTCCCAGGACGAAGGCGGTGACGCGGTTCGCCGAGCCGTCCAGCTCTGTCATGGGTACAAGGGTACGCCTCTCGGTTAACCGGCCTGCGGCCGTAATATCGAGGGTCAAACGAGGGAGGTGACATGGCCAACGATTCCTGCAGCCACCTGGATCAGATCGCAGATGTCGCACCGAGCGGCAACGGCTGCGTCGAGTGTCTCGCCAACGGCGGCCGGTGGGTGCACCTGCGGCTGTGCCAGTCCTGTGGGCACGTCGGCTGCTGCGACAACTCGCCCGGAAGGCACGCCACCAAGCATGCTCGGGACAGCCGGCACCCGATAATCCGGTCGTTCGAGCCGGGTGAGGAGTGGTTCTGGTGCTACCCCGACCAGCTGCTGTTCGAGCTGGAGGACGCGCCGCCCGCCGCCCACCACACGTAGCAGGAGTAGCATCGTCTGCATGGCGTCGGCTGAGATCGGCATCTTCGGCGGCTCCGGCTTCTATTCGCTGATTCCCGGCTTCACCGACGTCGAGCTCGACACACCCTATGGCTCGCCGTCGGACCGGTTGGCGGTGGGAGAGATCGGAGGCCGCAAGGTCGCATTCATGGCACGGCACAGCCGCGACCACTCCATCCCTCCCCACAAGATCAACTACCGGGCGAACCTCTGGGCATTCCAGTCGATCGGGGTCACCCGCGTGCTCGCCCCGTGTGCCGCCGGGTCCCTGAAGCCCTACGTGCAGCCGGGACACTTCGTGGTCTGCGACCAGTTCATCGACCGGACCCGCGGCCGGAAAGACACCTACTTCGACGGCCCTGACGTGACACATGTGAGCTCGGCCGACCCCTACTGCGCGGAGCTGCGCTCGATCGTCATCAAGGCGGGAGCGGAGGCCGGCCTGACCATGCACCCCACCGGCACCATGGTGGTCATTGAAGGCCCCCGTTTCTCCACCCGCGCCGAGAGCGAGTTCCACTCCGCCCAGGGGTGGACGGCGGTCAGCATGACCCAGTATCCCGAGGTCGCTCTGGCGCGGGAGCTGGAGATGTGCTTCTCGGGAATCGCGCTGATCACCGACTACGACTCGGGCATAGAGGACGTCGCCCCGGTGTCCGCAGCCGAGGTCGTCCGCGTCTTCGGTCAGAGCAACGACAGGCTGCGCCGGCTGCTGGTGGATGTCGTCTCCCGCATCCCGACCGAGCGCCGCTGCTCCTGCGGATCAGCTTTGGAGGGAGCCCGACTTCCGGGGCCGCAGGAGGACGAGACCTAGCGGTCGCGCCTCCTGCAATGAACGTACCGAAGTTCGGGCTGGAGTGTCCGGCTCAGGCGCCGTTGCCCGTGGCCGAGCTGTGAAGGAATCCTGCCGAGATGGAGTGCCCGGACCGGGGAGTAGAGGTCCGACGTGCTGCCGGTACCCAGCCGGCCCAAGCCGTGGTAGCCCCACGTCCCCCAAGGAGATTTACGGGCAGGCGGACGAGGAAGCCTTCAACCGCACCGTTCGTTTGGCGCCCCGGCCCTAGAGCCGGAATCCGCTCCCTTTAGAACCCGCGGCGCCGGCGCCGGGCCATGTTGGAGCGGCCCCCGCGTCCCGAGGTGTAGGCAAGCCTCGGAGCGGCAACCTTGAGCCCGGCCTCCTCGTACTCGGTCCTCAGCTTAAGGATCGAGGCGATGCGGCTTACGTCGCCCTGCTGCTCGGTGGTGACGAAGGTGATCCCCATTCCGGTGCGGCCGGCGCGAGCCGTACGGCCGACGCGGTGGATGTAAGCCTTGTGGTCCTCCGGCGGGTCGTAGTTGATGACCTGCGTGATGTCGTCCAGGTCGATGCCGCGGGCGGCCACGTCGGTGGCGACCAGAGTGTCGTACCGGCCCTTGGTGAACCCGGCGAGGGCACGCTCGCGCGCTCCCTGGGTCAGGTCGCCGTGCATAGCCACCGCCTTGATGCCGCTGTTGTGCAGCTTGGCTGCGAGGCGGTCGGCGCCGCGCTTTGTCTTGACGAAGATCAGCCGACGCTGGCCCTTCTCCTCGAGGAGCTTGAGCAGCGCCTCGGTCTTGTCGGCGCTGGCGACGTTGACGAAGCGGTGCTCAGCTTCCTCCACGGTCGGAGCGGCCGATTCGACGTGGTGCCGCTTGGCGTCCCGGGTGTAGGCGACGGCGATCCGGCCGACGTCACCGTCGAGGGTCGCCGAGAAGAACATGGTCTGCCGGTCCTTCGGGATGCGGCGCACAATCGCTGCGATCTGCGGCTGGAAGCCCATGTCGAGCATGCGGTCGGCCTCGTCGAGGACCAGTATCTCGACCTTCGAGAGGTCGATGAGCTTCTGCTGAGCCAGGTCCTCAAGGCGGCCGGGGGTGGCCACGATGATGTGGGCCCGGGCGGCTCGCTTCGCCTGCGCCGGAAGGCTGACGCCTCCGTAGACGGCGGCTACACGTAGGTTCTTCGCCTTGGCGATGGACTCGAACTCGATGGCGACCTGTGAGGCGAGCTCACGGGTGGGGACGAGTACAAGCCCGGCGATGCCCGACTTTACCTGGATGCGCTCGACGACCGGGATGGCGAAAGCGAGCGTTTTGCCGGACCCGGTGCGGCTGCTGGCCAGGATGTCGGCGCCCTCCAGGGCGTCCTCCATCACAAGGGCTTGAATGTGGAACGGGGCGTCGATGTTCCGGCTGGCCAGCGCGTCGATGATGGGGTCGGACACGCCGAGGTCAGTGAATGTGGTTGTCAACTATGGAACTCCTGTCGTATTCGTTCGGAAACGCCGGCCGAATTGCCGGACCAAAAGTTTCGATCGCTCGAAACTCCAAACGAATCAACAGGAGACAAGCGACACAACCTCGGGCGGGAAACGAATTCTTCCCTCCTCCGAGAGTAGCACGGCGACAGTTGCTACCCGGGCATTTGGCCTGGGGCGGCGGGAGCGGCAGAATACGCGGCCATGGAAGGGGGCGGCATTGGGTGAGGCGAATCGGGAGCGGCTGAAGGCCTACGGCTACCTCCTGCTGTTCGTGGGAGCCGCAGTCGGCTTCGGTTACTACGCTGCGGACACCGTCGAGCGGGCGACGCTGGCGCCCCTTCCGGCAGGGCCCCTGCTGATCGGAGCCGTGACGGTCTCGCTGCTCACGATCCTGCCCCTGGTTATCACCTTCCGTCCGTCGGCCGCCGGCAGCATGCTCGCAGTGATGCGGGAAAAGGCGCGGCGTCAGGGAAAGACCATCAGCTTTCAGAGTGTCAGCCGGACGGTCAGCCTCTACGTAGCGGCCCTGGCGAGCACGCCGGTCCTCTACGGGATCATGCTGCAGTTCCTTGCCGGCGATTTCCAGCTGCTCCTGCTCCTGCTGCCGGCGGTAGGCATTCTGGCCCTGGTCGGGTGGTTCGTCCTGAGCCGGTTCTTCCAGGAGCTCGCAACACTCTTCCTGCGCTGACCAAACCAAACTTTCGCTTATTCTAAAAATTCACCCCTTTTATACTTTGTCCCCATGGTTCAGAATGCGGGAGCCGTGGAGGCGGAACGAGCGGCGCACCGGCGTGGAAAGGATCAGGCGAGGGCTTTCGCCGGCCTTCACCAGCGGCGACGGCCCAACGGACCTTTGAGCCGGCACGTTCCCGACTTGTCGCGAGAAAGGATGCAGCGCTGATGCCGACCCCCGACGAGGTCTTGGAGGCGATCAACGGGTCGGTCGCCGCGATCGCCGCCAAGGCGGCAGTCGTCGACGCGGAGGGCCGGTTCCCGGACGACAATCTGCGCATCCTGTCCGACGCCGGTGCCTTCGGACTTGTCGCCTCTCCGGACTACGGCGGAGCCGGGGGCACCCTCGGCCACCTGGTGAAAGCTTGCGAGGCGATCGGCGGGGCCTGCGCCTCCACCGGCATGGTCTTCCTCATGCACTCGGTAACCGTTGCAACACTTCAGGGCGGCGACGGACCGGCGGCTGAGGCGGCGGTGCGGGACATCGTCGACACCCGGGCGCTGGCGACCCTCGCCTTCAGCGAGCGGGCAACGGGCGCCCACTTCTACGCCCCGGAGCTCAAAGCCGTCAAAAACGATGACGGGTTCGTGAGCGTGAGCGGGCGAAAGAGCTTTGTCACCTCCGGCGGCCAGGCCGACTACTACCTGATCCTCGTGCAGACGGACGGCGGCGCCGACACCTATCTGATGACCAAGTCCGACGAGGGTCTCAGCTGGGAGGGTACCTGGATGGGCCTCGGCATGGCGGGCAACTCCAGCATCGCCATGAACCTCGACAATGTGAGGTTGGGTCCAGACCGTCTGGTCGGGGCCCCGGGCAAGGCCGGAGACCTCATCTTCGGTGTGGTTGCTCCGTGGTTTCTTCTCGGCCTCTCCGCGGTCAACGTTGGCATAGCGCAGGCCGCAGCCACGGCGGCCAGCGAGCACGTCAAAGCCCGCAGGTACGGCTCGGGCGGCATTCTGGCCGAGGTGCAGTACATCCAACACCTGGTGGCGGACATGGACCTCGCAACCCGCAAGGCGCGGCTGCTGGTGCACAACGCGGCGGCTCTCGGCGACTCCGGCGACCCCGGCGCGCTGGTACCGATCATGGAGGCCAAGGTCGGCTCCACCGAGGCGGCGCAGGACGTGACGAGTCTCGCTATGACCGCTACCGGGGGCCAGGGGTACACCCCGTCCCTGCCGGTGGAGCGCCACTTGCGGGACGCCCGCGCCGGCGCAGTTATGGCGCCGACCAACGCGATCCTACGCAACTGGATCGGCAAGGCCCTGACCGGGCTTCCCGTCCCGTGAGCGAGGCGGCGCTCCTGGTCGGTGCGGTGGCCTACCACGAGCGCGTCGTCCCCATCTGGGAGGTCTTCCGCGAGTACTTCACCGAACAGGACGTGCCGGTCGACTACGTGCTGTTCTCCAACTACGAGCGCCAGGTCGACGCACTGCTCTCCGGCCGCATCGACATCGGCTGGAACACCAACACCGCCTACGTTCGAGCGCGGCACGCGGCCGGCAGGCCGGTGCAGATCCTCGGTATGCGCGACGTCGACAGCGACTGGGCCACCCTGCTCGTGACCCGAAAAGGCGAAGGCTTCGAGAAGCCGGCCGAGCTGGCCGGCAAACGCCTGGCGCTCGGCAGCCGCGACTCCGGGCATGCCGCGATCCTTCCGCTGTACTACCTGGACCGCGAGGGCCTGGATGCGGCGGCCGAGTGCGACCTCATCCGGTTCGACACCGACCTGGGAAAGCACGGCGACACCGGGGACTCGGAGCTCAGGGTCCTCCGAGCGGTCGCGGACGGCCGAGCGGACGCGGGCGCGGTCGGAGCGCCGCTGTGGGCGTCGCTCAAGAGCAAGGCGGATCCCCTGACGAACGGCCTGGAGGTGCAGTGGCGGAGCGAGGACTACTACCACTGCAACTTCACGGCCCTTGACTCCCTCGATCCGGATCTCTCCCGGCGATGGAGCCGCGCCCTGCTCGCCATGGACTACAACGATCCGCAGCTCCGCCATGCCATGGACCTGGAGGGCGTGAAGAAGTGGCTCCCGGGCGGCGAGGACGGCTACTCTACGCTGACCGAGGCGATGGCTCAGCAGGGCTATCTGGACTAAGAGGAGCCGGATGTGAGCATCGTCGAGCGACCGCCTGTCGAGCCGGCTACCCGGACCGTCGACGCGGGCGAGATCCAGTTCGGCGACGGCCTGGAGATCCTGCTGTCGACGGTGTTCCAGGCCGCCGAGCCGGGGCAGACCATCGACATCGCAACCGCCAGCCGAGCCACTGCGCTCGAGGTGCCCGGTTGGGCTCGGGCGTCCGGGCACTTCGCCGAGCGGGACTGGCGGGAGGAGAACGGCAACGGCAGGCGGTTCGTCGTGCGGGTGCGCCGGGGAGAGGCCGCTCCGGTGCTTGCCCCCGAGCTGCCCCGGGGCGGAGAGCCGATGCCGCTTCGTCTGGGGACGCAGTTCCACACCACGGACCTGGTCGCCGCCGCTCCCGCGGGCATACCGGACGTTGCCGACCCCGCCTACGGACTCTTCCCTCTTGGTTCGATCCCCGAGGCGGGAGGCCCTCGCTACGGCTGGCGCCTTAACCGGCACGACGACCTCTGGGCGGAGGACATCACGGACCTGACCGAGCGGGCCAGCTCGGCCCAGTGGGACGCCACGACGGACATCCCGTGGAACGAGGCCGCCGGACTTCCGGATGAGGTGGAGAAGGCGGTCTCCCAGGTGATGACCTTCATCGCTTCCAACGAGTACGTGGCGCTGTACGTGCCCTCGAAGTTCCTCCCGCAGGTGAACGCCGCCTTCGTCGACGTCCTGCTCTGGCTCTCCAGCCACATCCACGACGAGGCACGTCACGTGGAGGTCTTCACCAAGCGGGCGCTGATCGGGGGTCAGAGGGGTTACGCCCTCGCGTCGACCCAGATGTCTCTGCACTCCCTGCTGGAGGAGGACGACTTCAGCAACGCCTCACTTCTGCTGAACGTGCTCGGGGAAGGGACCTTCATCGACCTGCTCGGCTTCGTCGCCCGGCACGCCCCCGACGCGGCGACTGCCGCGTGCGCGCGCCTGGCGCATCGGGACGAGCAGCGCCACGTCCACTTCGGCATCTCGCACGTGCGTCGGACGCAGAAGCTGGATCCTGACTCGACTCGCCAGCTGATCGGCGCGGTCGAGGCTCGGGCCGCCAAGCTGGCCAGCCTCACCGGCCTGAGCCCGGTCCTGCTGGAGTCGCTCACCGTCCTCGCGTCCGGCTCCGTGAGCGCGGCCGCTCTGCGGCGGGGCGCCGCTGCCGTCAAGGACCTCACCGTGCTCATGGAGACAAACCGGATCCGGCGCCTTCGGGCTGCCGGCTTCGACAAGCAGACTGCCAGGTACCTGTCGGAGCTGCACACCCCCAACCTCATGTAACCAGAGCGGTCCGGGCCTTTTGTGGAAAGGGGCGCATGCGGTAGAACAGGCGAAAGTCCCCGAGCCAACGCTCCGGCGCCGGAGAGTTGCAGCCGTCCCCTAAGGAGGAAGGCCATGAGAAGGATTGGAATGCTGCTGGTTTCGATCGCGGTTTTGCTGCTTGCGGCCTGCAACCCGGGAGACGACGAGGGCGGAGGCTTCGAGGCTGAGCTGAGCGGCGCCAATGAGGTTTGCGAGGGTGACACCTGCGGGGGGGACGGAACGGGCACTGCGACGGTTGAGATCAACTCCGACGAGAATCAGGTCTGCTACAACATCGAGCTTGCAGGCGTCGAGAACGTGACCATGGCCCACATCCACACCGGCGAGGAGGGGGAAGCCGGGCCCGTTCTGGTAAACCTCGAATATGGCGGTGACGACTCGGGCGGTGAGGGGTGCGTCGATGGCATCGACGAGTCCACGCTGGAGGAAATCTCCGAGGAGCCGGGAAACTTTTACGTGAACGTCCACTCTGAGCGGTACCCGGACGGGGCGGTCAGAGGGCAGCTCGAGGATTAGGCAGGTTCCGCTTGACCAATAATGGGCAGTAAGTGGAACTAATCGATCGGTTCAACATCACGTTCGCGGGGCCGGAGGATGGCCAGCCGATGCTGTTCGCGCACGGCTTTGGGTGCGACCAGAACATGTGGCGTTACGTCTCACCCCGGTTCGAGGACCGCTTCCGGGTCATCCTTTTCGACTACCCGGGCCACGGCGGGGCAGCAGCGCCGGAGCGCGACATCGACCGCTACAACGCCCTGGACGCTTACGCCGCGGACGTCCTGAAGATAGTCCGAGGACTGGACCTCAAAGATGTCATCTTCGTCGGCCACTCGGTTTCCTCCATCATCGGGGTTCTGGCAGCGGTCGAGGAGCCGGACCGGTTCGCCAAGCTGGTGCTCGTCGGACCGTCCCCGCGTTACATCAACGACGGCGAGTACGTCGGCGGCTTCAACCGTGCGGACGTCGAGGAGCTGCTGGAGTCGCTGGAGAGCAACTATCTCGGCTGGTCCAGCGCCATGGCGCCGGTGATCATGGGCGTTCCGGAACGGCCGGATCTGGGGCAGGAGCTCGAGGCGAGCTTCTGCAGGACCGATCCGGAGGTTGCCCGCCGCTTTGCCGAGGCCACCTTCCTCTCAGACAACCGGGAGGACCTGGGCAGGGTGGCGATGCCGGCATTGGTGCTGCAGTGCCGCAACGACGCGATCGCACCTGTCAGCGTCGGCCGTTTCGTCTCCGATGCGCTGCCCGCCGGGTCCCTGGTGATGCTCGAGACAACCGGGCACTGCCCGCATCTCAGCATGCCGGACGAGACGGCAAAGGCAATAGAAGAATTCGTGGGTGCCTGAGGGGCTGGCAACCGGCGAGGACAGGGCCGAAGAAGCCCTGGAGGCGTTTTACGACGCGCTGGTCGACGACGACGCCGAAGAGCTGTACGACCGGGCGCCGTGCGGTTACCTGTCCACGAAGCCCGACGGCACGATAGTCAAGGTCAATCAGACCTTCCTGACGTGGACCGGTTACCAGCGGGAGGAGCTGGTCGGCCGCCGCACCTTCGCCCAGCTGCTTACCGCAGGCGGCCGCATCTATCACGAGACTCACTACGCTCCCATGCTTCAGATGCAGGGCATCGCCCGGGAGATTGCTCTCGACATCGTCGGAGCTGATGGAAGGAGATTGCCGGCGCTGGTGAACTCGGTGCTGGAGCGGGACGGCGCCGGCAGGCCGGCGGTCGTTCGGACCGCGGTATTCGACGCCAGCGATCGGCGGCAGTACGAGCGTGAGTTGCTTCGCGCCAAGCAGCGCGCGGAGGAGTCCGAGAGGCACGCCCGCGTGCTGGTGAAGACTCTGCAGAGCACGCTGATCCCGCCGGCGCCCCCAAAGGTGGAGGGTCTGGACTTGTGCGCCGTATACCGCCCCGCGGGGACGGGAGACGAGGTGGGCGGCGACTTCTACGACGTATTCCAGATCGGTCCCCACCACTGGATCGTGGCAGTGGGTGATGTACAGGGCAAAGGGGTAGAGGCAGCCGTTGTCACGGCGCTTGCCCGCTACGCCATCCGCGGGGCGGCGGTCCGCCATCGTAGTCCATCCGATGTGCTTTGCTCGGTTAACCAGGATCTGCTTCGCCAGGGGACCGACCGGTTCTGCACTGCAGTCCTGGTCAGTCTGCAGCGCAAGGTCACCGGCTGGTACGTGATCCTCAGCTGCGCCGGCCATCCGCTGCCACTTTGCGTCCAAGCGGGGGCGGCTCCTGAGGT
>DATAAN010000170.1:0-2747 GCA_036260105.1 Actinomycetota bacterium | reverse complement strand
ACGAAGGCGCTGTAGGTCTCGTTGATCAGCCGCTGCGACTCGGCGGCAATCGTGCCGAACACCAGTGAGCTCTTTCCCGAGCCGGAGACACCGGTGAATGCCGTCAGGCGGCGCTTGGGGATTTCGACGCTGATGTCCTTGAGGTTGTTCTCCCGAGCGCCGTACACCCGGATGAGATCGTGGCTGTCGGCGACATGCAGCGCCGCCGGTTCAGTCTCGGCCCTGCTCGCCATGCGCATCCTTCCTTCGCCGGCGGTTGCCGGCTCTGCTCTGTACGGCGCCAAAGGGGTAGGCCGCCTCCTTCCCGGAGCGGTAACGCTTATCCGCCATCGCCCGGTGGCTCAGCCAAGCTCCTGAATGCGGATCAGATTGCCCGCCGGGTCGCGCATGGCGCAGTCCCGGACTCCGTAGGGCTGGTCGGTCGGCTCCTGGACGACCTCGGCGTCGCCCGCTTGCAGACGCTCGAAGGTGGCGTCGAGGTCCTTGGTGGCCAGGATGATGATGCCGTAGGTGCCCTTGGCCATCATCTCGTTGATCGTGCGGCGCTCGTCTTCGGTGATGCCGGGGTCGACGGCAGGCGGGTGCAGCACGATGGATGTGCCGGGCTGGGCCGGCGGCCCGACCGTGATCCAGCGCATCGTGCCCCGCCCGACGTCGTTGCGAACCTCGAAGCCGAGGGTGTCGCGGTAGAAGGCCAGTGAAGCTTCCGGGTCCCGGTGCGGAAGAAACGTCGAGGAGATGATGAGGTCCATGGCGGTCATTCTAGGTTCGGCCCCTGAGCCGACGCTTCTCGATTCCTGATCGGTCTGGTCACCTGTTTCGCCACGCAGGCCGGAATCCCGGCGGCCGCCTCCGAGGCCTGGCGGCGGTAGACGCTGGGCGGCATTCCGACGAGCTCGGTGAAACGGGTGCTGAAGGTTCCAAGGGACGAGCAGCCCACGGTGAAGCAGACTTCGGTGACGCTGAGGTCGCCGCGACGCAGCAGCGCCATCGCCCGCTCGATCCGGCGGGTCATCAGGTAGCTGTACGGCGACTCGCCGTAGGCGCTCCGGAACTGGCGGCTGAGGTGCCCGGCCGACATGTTTACCCCTCGAGCCAGCGCTTCGACGTTCAGCGGCTCTGCGTACTCCCGGTCGATACGGTCCCGAACGCGGCGCAACAATACGAGGTCGAGAAGGTGCTGGTCTGCGGCGGATCTGCTGCTCACCGCTCGATCGTGCCACGTGGCGGCGGGATTGCCCAACGGCGCACTACGGACCGCTCGCCTTTGCCCTGGCCGGTTTGGCAAACCGCCGGCTCCTCGCGGCGGAGCGAGGCTTACCGGCCGGCTACCAGACCCGCCGCTCCGGCCCCCAGCAGTGCCGGGAACAGGAACGCCGGGTTGAACAACAGGCTGAAGGGGGCGCCCAACGCCAGCAGGCCCAGCGCGATTCCACAGCCGGTTGCCGCGGCTGCCGTCCCTCCGAGGCGTGGCCGTCCCGCACCCACCTTCTTCACCACGGCGCCGACGGCCACGCCGAGGACGATCGCCACGAGGAAGTTCAGGCGTCCGAGCAGCATGGCGGCACCGGCACCCAGCACGGCGGCGGCGACCAGGCCGGCCGCTCCGGCGGCGTAGCGCCGGCGGGCGCCCGGGTCGCGATACTCGACGCGGGCGCAGCTGGGACACTTCATTCCCACCGCACTCTCGTGCATGCAGCGCACGCAGATGGGCGAGTTGCAGTTGCTGCACCGGACCCGGGTGGACGAGCGGGGATGGTTGATGCATGTCAGCTCTGCTTCGTCTATCCCCATAAAAAAAGGTTAACCGGTTGCTGCACTGAGGCGTATCGTATGGCCACCATGTCGCTGCGCCGGCCCGTGCTCAGCCTGCTAGTCCTGCTGATGCTTGCCGCCTGCAACGGCGGCGATCAACCCTCCCCCACCTCGCCCACCGAAGCCGCTACGCCGTCCGCATCACCGGCAACCGCCTCCCCGTCTCCAGGTGCTCCGGGGCCTGCCGGTTCACCGACTTCCGGCGCCTCGCCCGAAGGATCCGCTTGCCCCCAGGTCGCCGGCGGCGCCCAGACGAGCGTGAAGCTGGTCGACGTGCGGGTCGGGTCCCACACCGGCTTCGACCGCATAACGTTCGAGTTTGCGCCGCCCCAAGCTCCCTCGCCGGCCAACACACTGCCTCAGTACTCAGTCACCAAGGAGGACGCCATCACGCAGGACGGAAGTGGCAACCCGGTCCAGGTGGAGGGCGGCGCGCTGTACTCCCTGGTGCTTCAGGGGGCCTCCGGGGTGGAGCTCTCGGGTGAGCAGGCCGTCCAGACCTACAAAGGCCCCCGCGAGTTCAAGCCGCGGTTCCCCGCCCTGGTCGAGCTCGAACACGCCGGCGACTTCGAGAACGTCCTGTCGTGGGGTATCGGGCTCCGCGCGCCCCGCTGCATCCGGGCGACCCAGCTCAACACGCCCCTGCGCCTGGTCCTCGACATACCGCACAGCTAGGGCACCGGGCGGGCCGGGCATAAAGCCGGGTACTCGTTCGTTATGCTGACTGCCATGACAAAACACCACAAAGTCGTAATCATCGGGTCGGGCCCCGCGGGCCTGACCGCCGCGCTCTACACCGCCCGCGCCAACCTTGCTCCACTGGTGATCGAGGGCTTCAACGCCGGCGGTCAGCTGATGCTCACCACCGAGGTGGAGAACTACCCGGGCTTCGTCGACGGGATCATGGGTCCCGAGCTCATGGAGGCCATGCG
>DATAAN010000169.1:0-2154 GCA_036260105.1 Actinomycetota bacterium | reverse complement strand
CGACGACTGGCAACTCAACTACCGCGCTCCGATGATATCCATGCAATGGTCCCATCGGGCACGTAAGGAACCCCGACTAGCGCACATAACTCGGCGCGATTCGGTCCCGTCCGAGGTGCAAAAGCCCAGGTCAGCACGCCGCTGCGCCCTGGCTACGCCCAAAAGCAGGTGCGCTACCACTGCGCCACTCCCCGACGTCGTCGCCAAGCGTAAACGACATCAGGGCGCTGCAACCAGACTTCGAGCGCGCCCAGCCAGCCGCCCGCCGCGCGCCGCGCACCATCGAGGCCTACGGGGAAGCGATCGACCAGCTCGCCGCCTTCCTCGAGCGCTCGGGCATGCCGACCGCCGTGCCCCAGGTCCTCCGGGAGCACGTCGACGCGTCCATGGACGAGCCTCGTTGACGAGGAGGAGATCGACCGCCCCCCCATGGAGCGCATGCAACGGCCGGCCGTGCCGGTCGAGCCCGATCCGGTGATCTGGACCGAGGATCTCAGGGCACTCCTGGCCGCCTGCGCCGGCAAGCACTTCGGGGACAAGCGAGACGCCGCCGTCGTCCGCCTGTTCGTCGACACCGGGATGCGCCGGACACCCCGTTCCGTCGCTGGAGCCTGTCGCTATGGGATGCCAGCGAGGCGAGCCCCACGCGACCATTGGTCGACCGGACCCCGAAACCATCGGACAGCCAAGGTCTCCACTCCTCCGCGCCAATAGCCCTGTGACAGGAACCGATCTCTAGTACTTCCGGAGAGCTGCGCAAGGACCGGTCCAGAGCGAGCTCGGGAGGGCTCCCCCGATACTCACAAACGCAGCCGGACGATCCCCGAAGGTGGTTGGTGCGGCGGTGGGTAGGGTTCTTTCACACCCGAGCGCGCCGCCAGACGGCCGCCCATGGAGAGGAGCGGAGCATGGGGAGTGAGCCTGGCAAGGGCGGTCCGGTGAAGGCGCCGATGGTGAACACGTTGCTGGCCTACGTGTCCAAGCCGCTCCGGCCGCTCATGGAGAAGATCAACGTCACCAGGGAGAGCCACCGCGGCGCCTTCGCCGGCGATGTGATGCTGCCGGAGGGCTACGAGATCGAGGTCGTGGCGGTCGAGCTGAACGCGCCCGTCCATGCCACCTTCGGCCCCGACGGCGCCTGCTACGTGACCGAGAGCGGGTACAAGATCGACTCCCCGCCCCGAGTGGTCCGCATCGACGTGGTCACCGGCGCCACCGACACGTTCTTCGAGCTTCCGGCCGACCGCTGGCGACAGCACGGAGCGATGACCGGCGGCTGCTGGCTCGACGACGCCTTCTACTTCGCGAACAACGACACCATCTCCCGTGTCGGTCCCGGCGGTGTCATCGAAGACGTCGTCACCGACCTGCCGTGGGGCGATCACATGCCCAGCTACCCGATCGTCGGCCCCGACGGAAGCCTGTACTTCACCGTCGGCAGTGTCACCAACGCCGGTGTGGTTGGCGGCGACAACTTCACCTTCGAGTGGCTTCGCCACCACCCCGAATTCTGCGACATCCCGGGCCAGGACATCACCTTGGCGGGGCACAACTACGAGTTCAAGGACGTGGTCGGCTCTCTGAAGGACACGGTGCGCAGCGGCGCCTACGTCCCATTCGGGACCGAGACCCAACCCGGCCAGGTGATACCCGGACAGCTGAAGGCCAGCGGCTCGCTCCTGCGACTCGACCCCACAACCGGCGCTCTCGAGCAGATCGCGTGGGGCCTGCGCAACGCCTACGGCATCGACTTCCACCCCGACGGGCGCCTGTTCGTGACCAACCACGGCATCGACGAACGAGGGGCGCGGTTCATCGTGGGAGCGCCTGATGAGTTCTACGAGATCCAGGACGGCGCCTGGTACGGGTGGCCCGACTATGCCGCGGGCGTTCGCCTTGATGACCCGCGGTGGGGTGAGGACGGACGGGGTCGGGAGCCGGTGCTGGCCGAGCCGCCCGAACAGCCGCCGTTGCCATTCGTGACCTTTGAGGACCACGCCGCCTCAAACGGCTTCGTCTTCTGCCGTGACCCGGCATTCGGGTTCCCGGGCGACGCGTTCGTGTGCCTCTTCGGCGACGTCGCACCCGTCACCACCCGGCGCTCCACCCCGGTCGGCTACAAGGTGGTGCGGGTCGACATGCAGCGCCGGGAGG
>DATAAN010000168.1:0-10545 GCA_036260105.1 Actinomycetota bacterium | reverse complement strand
CGGCAGGTGGTGGCACAGCAACGGGAGGTCGCGGAGTCAAAAGCGGCCCAGGTGGTGTCCGCCGCTAAGGTTCAGATGGCCTCGGAGCTCGTCCGCATCCGGGAGCGCCTTCAGCAGGGGGCGCCAGCGAAGGAGCTGCAGGACGAGCTGAGCGCGATCCTCGCGGAGCTGCTGCCCGACACTGCGTCCCCGGCGGACTAGGAACAGCGCCAGGCAAAGTAAAGGAGTTCTCGCCCTGCGCCCCCGTAAGGCGGCCGCCGGCGGAGAACCCTGGTTTCGGGGCGTCGGCGATCGCGACCGCCACTCGGAACCCAGCGCGAAGGTCCGCTTCTATAATCTCCGGATGTCCGACCTACCAGACCTGCTGCACTGGACCGCCGGCCGGATCGCCGCCTACCGGGCCGAGGTGGCGGAGCGACCGGTCGTTCCGCAGGCAGACCTGGCAGCGCTCCGGCAGGCCGTAGGGGGACCGCTGCCGGATCGCGGCACCCAAGCTCGGGAGGTGGTCCAGCAGCTCGCCGCCGCGGTCACCCCGTCCCTCGTCGCCTCGGCCGGCCCGCGATACTTCGGCTTTGTCGTCGGCGGCGCACTGGACGCAGCCACCTGCGCCGACATTCTGGCGACCGGCTGGGAGCAGGTCGCGTTCAACTACACCACCGCACCGGCGGCGGCGATCGTAGAGGAGGTTGCCGGCGACTGGCTCAAGCAAGCGCTGGGCCTGCCCTCCTCCGCCTCGTTCGGCATCGTGACCGGCGGCCAGGGAGCCAACACCGTCGGCCTCGCCGCCGCCAGGCACCGGGTGCTCGCCCGGGCGGGCTGGAACGTGGAGGAGAAGGGCCTGGCCGGGGCACCGGCGGTTCGCATCGTGGCGGGCGAGGAGCGGCACGCGACGATCGACCGGGCCCTTCGTCTTCTCGGGTTCGGCTCGGCCGCCGTGGAGCCGGTGGCGGCGGGGCCGAACGGCGCTATCGATCCCGGCGACCTCGGCCGTGTGCTGGAGGCGGGTTCGAAAGGGCCGACGATCGTCTGCCTCCAGACGGGCAACGTGAACACCGGCGCCTGCGACGACCTGACTGCCTGCTGCGTGGCCGCCCGCCGGCACGGGGCGTGGATTCACGTCGACGGCGCATTCGGCCTGTGGGCCGCCGCCAGCCCGGCCACCCGCCATCTCACCGCGGGGTTGCAGCTTGCCGACTCCTGGGCCGTCGACGGCCACAAATGGCTCAACGTTCCTTACGACTCGGGCTACGTCTTCTGCGCCGATCCGGAGGCCCACCTTGCATCCATGGCATACACCGCGGCGTATCTCGTCGGCCACGGCACCGGCGAACGGAGGGCGCCGGCAGACTTCGTCCCTGAATCCTCCCGCCGGGCCCGCGGATTTGCCACGTGGGCTGCCCTCAGGGAGTTGGGGCGTGAGGGCCTTGCCGGCCTCGTGGACCGCTGCTGCGGGCATGCGCGGCGCTTCGCGGAACGGTTGCGGGAGATCGATGGAATCGAGATCGGCAACGACGTCGTGCTCAACCAGGTGCTCGTCAGCTTCGGATCCGACGCCCGAACCGACGAGGTCGTGGGGTCGATCCAGAGGGAAGGAACGATGTGGGCCGGCGGGACCACCTGGCGAGGCCGCCGCTACCTTAGGATCTCGGTGTCGAACTGGTCGACCACCGAGGAGGACGTGGAGCGCTCCGTGAACGCCATACGCCGGATCCACGAGCAGGCGGCCCCCCGGTGACCGCCGCCGTTGGGACATAATCGCGGGCAGACGACCCATCAGGGCGGCGACGTGGAACCGCCCACCTCGCCACCGTCCGGCATCAGCGTCCTTGCCGGACTTTTGATCAGCGGATGCCTGCTCGCAATCACCGTCTTCCCGTGGAGCGTGCCGGCCGCGAAGGGAGAGAACGAACCGCCGGAGGAGTTCTCAGCCGGGCGGGCATTCCGGCACGTGACCCGGCTCTCCCGATCTCCCCGAGTCAGCGGTACCGAGGAGCTGGCGGAAGCACGGCAGTACATACTGGGCCGCCTCGACGACATGGGCCTCGAGACGGCGGTCCAGACCACGGTAGGAGCACACCGGAGGGATAACCGCCTCCTCGCCGCCTCCGTCTCCAACGTCGTTGGGCGGATCCGAGGCACGTCGACCGGAAAAAGCCTTCTGCTGGTCGCTCATTACGACTCCGTGCCCACCGGGCCGGGCGCGGCCGACGATGCCGCTGGCGTTGCCACCCTGCTCGAAACCGCTCGTGCGGTCCAGGAGGGTCCTGCTCCCCGAAACGACCTGATATTTCTGTTCACCGACGGCGAGGAACCGTGCCTCTGCGGCGCCCGCGCCTTCGTCGAGGAGCACCCCTGGGCGCCCGCAGTTGCGGCAATCCTCAACTTCGAGGCCCGGGGCAACCGGGGCGCAGTCTTGATGTACGAGACCAGCGGGGACAACCGAGACCTGGTTGCGGCTCTCGGGCGGGCGGGTGGGCGGGTGGTCGCCTCTTCCATCGGAGAGTTCTTCTACAGGCTCTCCGGCAGCGACACGGATCTGTCCGTGTTCCGCTCTGCCGGCATCCCGGGGATGAACTTCGCCTTCCTTGGAGGGATCCCGGCGTACCACACCAGAATCGACACGCCGGACCGCCTGGATCTGAGAAGCCTTCAGCATCTCGGCGCGTACTCGCTTCCCCTGGCCCGGACGCTCGGCGATTCGGACCTGGACTTTCGCTCTGAGGGCAACGCCGTCTATTTCAGCGTCCTCGGCCGGCTGGTGTCCTATCCACAGGAATGGCGGTTCGCGATCGTACTGCTGGCATGCGCCGGCTTCCTGGCGGTTGCAACCGTACGCCGCAGAACCGGTCCCACTCCTTGGAGACCGGTTCTGTGGGGCTTTCTCTGGCTACCGCTCGCCGTTGCGGCCGCGACGGGCGCGGCCATGGCGGCTTGGACTGCCGTGCGGCTCCTCCACCCTGCGAAGGATCCGATCGTCTTCGAGTACCAGTCACCCGTCTTCTGGTCCGGGCTGGCAATCCTAAGCTTCGCGATGACGGTCCTGGTCTACCTGGGCCTCCGTCGCCGGGGCGCCCTGAACGACCTCTTCCTCGGCTCGATGATGTGGTGGGTGGTCCTCGCCGGCGCCACGGCGGTCTTCCTACCTGCGGGCAGCTACCTGTTCGCCTGGCCGGCCCTGTTCACGGTGGGGGCCCTGGCCATCTCGGAGAAGTTCGGTCGGGACCGGCAGGCGGCCTCGGCCCTCGTGCTCGGGCTGGGTGCCTCTCTGTCCGTCCTGGTCTTCGCGCCGGCCGCTTACGGGCTCACCCAGGCCCTGGGGTTGTTCCTGGTGTTCGCGTTTCCACCGGTGATCGTGCTGCTCGTAAACCTTCTCCTGCCGCAGGTCGCGCCCGCCGTTGCACGGTTTCCCCGAGCGATCGGGCTGTCCTCGCTGGCACTGGGCCTTGCCGTTCTAGGCGCAGGTTTCTTGGGATCGGACTTCGACGAGGACCATCCGCGCGTTGAGGGTTTCTCCTACGTTCTTAACGCGGATTCCTCCACGGCTGCCTGGGTCACGTCCAACGACTCGCCCAGCCCCTGGATGGAAGGAGTCCTGGGCAGAGGAGCGGAGGTTTCGGAGCTGGATGATCTGGTACCAGAACCGGATCTGGAACCGATGCTTCACGGCCCGGCGCCTGTGACCGGGATGGCCGAGACGCAGCTTGCCGTATCAACTGAGACACGGTCCGGGAACCGCCGGCTCCTATCGGTTCGCCTGACGCCTCCTCGGGAGGCAGCCCGCATCACGCTCACGGCGGCAGGGGGTGGTGAGGTCCTGGGTCTTTCGTCCCCAGCCGGCCCGGTGCCGGTCGGAGAGTTGGGCTCGACTCGCCGCACTCGGGTGCTCGAGTTCGCCGCTCCTCCGCCGGAGGGCATTGAAGTGACGATCTCTGCACCGGTGGACGATCCCGTGGAGCTCACGGCGAGAACGGCGATGCCGAAGCTGCCTTCCATCCCTGTTCGCAGGCCGGAGTCGACGATGCCGGGGCAGCACGAGCACTTCGTCGATGACTGGAGCTACGTGGTAAGGACGTTTCGCATCCCGGCCGGCTCGGTGGGCCCCGGCTAGACGAGCAAGCAGCTCCGCCGCTCTCAGCTTTCTCTTATAAAAGCCTTAACTGCTCCTCATCTGTGGCTGCTCCCATTGAAGTGCCCGCCGTCTGCCCCACCGGCGTGAGTAACGCGCCAAGAAGGGGTAATGACCTCCTCCGGGCGTACTCCCACCCTTCGCACACAGAACTTACGACCCGGTCAGGAGAACTAGATGACTTCATATCGGTGGAGACCTCCAGGCATGGACGCCGCCGGAGAATCCGGGCTGTCGTTCGAGGGACCGCCCGCCTCCATCGAGGAGGCGGCACGCATCCTCGAGCGAGCCCAATTTGAGATCAAGCGCATTATCGCCGGTCAGGACGAGATGCTGGAGAAGGTGCTGGTGGCCCTTATCGCCCGGGGGCACGTTCTGCTCGAAGGCGTACCGGGGCTTGCGAAGACTCTTACCGTTCGAACGGTGGCCCAGGTGTTCGGCGGGGTCTTCAAGCGGATCCAGTTCACCCCCGACCTCGTCCCCGCCGACCTGATCGGCACAAGGGTGCTCGAGCCGGGGAACGCCAGCTTCCGGGTCGAGCTTGGCCCGGTATTCGCAAACTTCCTGCTGGCCGACGAGATCAACCGGGCGCCGGCGAAGGTGCAGTCGGCCCTGCTGGAGGTGATGCAAGAGCGGCAGGTGACCATTGGCGGAACGTCGTACCAGGTGCCGGAGCCCTTCCTGACCCTGGCCACACAGAATCCGATCGAGTCCGAGGGAACCTACCCGCTTCCCGAAGCGCAGCTCGACCGCTTCATGTTGAAGGTGATGGTGGACTACCCGGAGTACCCCGACGAGCTCACGGTGGTCGAGCGGGCGATGCAGCCGCCCCAGCCCCCGATGCAAATCCTGGAACCAGAGGTGCTCAAGGGTGCGCAGGATCTGGTCCGCAACGTCTACGTCGACTGGCGGCTGCGGGACTACTCGGTCAAGCTGGCCCGGGCCACCCGGAAGCCGGGCGACTTCGGCATTGCCGAGGTCGAGCCGTACATGCAGTACGGCGCCAGCCCGCGGGCGTCGATCAACCTGATCCTGGCGGCCCGAGCCCTCGCCGTCCTGCGGGGACGTGACTACCTGCTGCCGTCCGACGTCGAGTCGATGGTCGGCGACGTGCTCCGCCACCGCATCGTGCCGTCCTACCGGGCGCTCGCCGAGGGCGTCACCGCCGACGACATCCTCGGCCGCATCGTCGAGAAGCTGCCGGTCCCGTCTCTCGACACGGTGGGCTGGAACCGTCCGGCGTGGGCAGTGCGAAACGCATTTCCCGAGTCCGCCGAAGCGCAGGACTGAGCCGGCGATGGCTTCGGACGGCCGCGGCAAGCGGAGGGGCGGGCTGTTCCGGGCGCCCACTGCGCCGGCGCCGCCGGCCGCTCGGCCCCTCACATCGGTCACGCTGCCCGACGCCGAGCGCATCCTTCGCGAGATGGAGATCCAGGTGCTCAAGCGCCTGAACGGCCTGAATCCCGGCGTCCACCGCAGCCCGTTCCTAGGTGACGGGACGGAGCTGGCGGAGATAAGGGAGTACCTTCCCGGTGACGACGTGCGGACCATCGACTGGAACGCCACAGCTCGCACAGGGCATCCTCACGTGCGTACCTACGAATCCGAGCGGGACACCAGCGCCTTCTTCCTGGTGGACCGGTCGGCTTCGATGGGCTTCGGCACCGCGTCACAGACGAAGGAGCAGCTCCTGCGGCAGGTAGTGGCCGGAGTGTCGGCCATGATGCTGCGGCGCGGGGACCGCATCGGCGGCATGCTCTTCGGCGACGGGCGCCTGGCCGAGCTCAACTTCACCTCGGGGCGGCGGGGTGCGCTGCGCCTGCTGGAACTGCTGGCCGAGGTTCCGCCGGTCGAAGGCCGGGGCGGACGGCTGGATCTGGCGCTCGACGAGGCCAACATGGTCGTGCGCCGGCCGGCGGTCGTGGTGGTGCTCTCCGATTGGCTGGGTTCCGGCTCCTGGAAGGAGCCCCTGACCCGTCTGGCGCATCGCCACGACGTGATCGCAGTGGAGGTCGGCGACCCGCGCGAGTCCTTACTGCCGTCGGTCGGTCCGCTCGTCCTTCAGGATCCAGAGACAGGACGTCAGCTCGAGCTGGACACCTCCCGCCCGGAGTTACTTCAGGCCTACCAGGAGGCCGCCCTCCGGCAGATAAAGCAGCGGCAGGACGAGATCGGAGCCTCGGGAGCCCGGCACCTCGTCGTCTCGACCGACCGGGACTGGCTTTCCGACATCACCGCTTTCCTCGCCCGGCGACGGCATCAGCGTCCGGCCGGCACGCCGGTCGCCAACTCGTTGCGGGCTGCGCCATGACGTTCATCAATCCGTGGGCGCTGTGGCTGATGGTGCTCGTGCCGGCCCTCGGCGCCCTCTACGTGGCGCTACAGCAGAAACGCAAGTCGTACGCCGTCCGCTTCACCAATCTGGAGCTGTTGGAAACCGTGGCGCCCAAGAGTCCGGGATGGCGGCGCCACGTCGCGCCGGTCCTCTTCTTGATCACCCTCGTGCTGCTCATCGGAGCGCTGGCCCGGCCGGTGGCGACGATCAGGGTTCCCCGTGAGCAGGCTTCGATCATGCTGGTCATGGACGTGAGCGGCTCCATGGCGGCGACCGACCTCGAGCCAAACCGGATCGTCGCCGCCAAGGAGGCGGCGAACGAGTTCCTGGAGGCTCTGCCGGGTCCGATGCGGGTCGGCCTGGTGTCTTTCAGCGACTACGCCAGCCTCGTCACGCCTCTCACCACGGACAAAGAGGTTGTGGGCGAGGCCCTCGACGGCCTGCGGGCGCAGGGCGGGACTGCAATGGGGGACGGCCTGTCGGTCGCTCTAGACCAGATCGAGACCGCGCGGGCGGGGGGCCAGCAGGTCCCGGCATCCATCCTGGTGCTCTCCGACGGCGAGACCAACCGGGGAGTCGCCCCTTCGGACGTGGCGGAAAGGGCCAGAGCGGCGTCCGTGCCGGTCTACTCCATCGGAATCGGCACCGAGGAGGGTGTGATCGGGCGGGATGGCGAGCGCCTGGTGCGCATCCAACTGAACCCGGCTGAGCTGGAGGCGGTCGCAGGAACCACCGGAGGGCGTTTCTTCCGGTCGACCAGCTCCGAGTCACTCGAGGAGATCTACCGCAGCGTAGGGTCGGCCCTCGGCTTCCGCGAAGAGCGGCAGGAGCTGACACCTTACGTCGCCGGCCTGGCGGTCTTCTTCCTGGTGGCCACCGCCGCCTTGAGCCTTCTGTGGTTCCAGCGCCTGCCCTAGGGGGACTCTCCCCTACCGGCCGTCCCCGAAACTCCTCGCCGCATCGCACGCCGGGCCGGAGCCCCCGGCGCACTCCAGCGACAGCACCCTGACCACCCCGACACAGGCGAAAGCATCTCCGACGATGCAGCCGTTCTTGTAGTTGGCGGCATCCATGGAACCGATGCACGAGCCCGCCTGACGGTCGCACAAGACGCCGGAGGGCGTGTCGTCCAGCGTCATCGGGTCGTCTCCCTGAAGAGCCGCGCCCAGAGCGACGAGGTCCTCGACGGCGGCGTCCTCTGCCTGCCCCGCTATCGGGGCCGATCCGGTGCCTGCATCGGCATCGCCGATGCTCGGGCTCACAACCCGCGCCCCTGAGAACGAGGAGACGGCAAACCAGACTGCAACTGCCGCCGAGCACAGTAGCGCCGGCCAGATCACCGCGCGAGGGCGCGACCACTCGTAATCGGCCGTTCGCAGCGCCATCGGATCCCCCTTTTCCGTCTGCGTCGATGATGAACGAGCTCGGCAGCCCGGGGTAAGGGCGCTTTACCTCAGAAGATCTGGAACTTGTTACCTAATTGCCGGAAGGACTCATTCAACCGGGCGCTTGCGGAATCTCCGCCGCAGGAAATGCTTCCTCCCACAGGTGGCCGGGAAGCTGCTCTTTCTGCCACTCCAGCTCGGCGTCGCCGGCGGCGTCGCCGCCGTTTGCTCCCTGCACCACCGCGCTGCGGGCGTAACTAGCCGCATGTGCCGCGTGGCCGGCCATGTGGGCCGTCGCAGCCGCGTGCCCCGCGGCGCGTGCGGCCGCCTTGGCGGCGGGGTCCTCGGTCTCCCGGGCCGCGCGATGAGCAGCCGACGAGGCGCCTCTCGATGCCGATACGGGGATCTCTCCGGCGGCCCATCTCCGGGCCGCCTCCACCGCCTTCCGGGGCCTTACATCGTCCGGCTTGTCAGCGGCGAAGATGCCTAGCACCCGCTCGGCGCAGGATGCCGCCCACTCGGCCAGTTGCTGCTGGTCCGATTTCTCGTCTTCCATGTACCGAAGCGTACCCCGACGAAGCTGCTCTTGATCGTCGAAGCCTCGTCAAGCGAGTCGCTGCCCAGCGCATGCCGAGAAACTCCAGACAGATTGCCTTGCCCGGCAAAGGACGTAATCTGGCGGCATGCTCGCAGGCCGGCTTAGATCAGCGGCGCCTCCAGGCCACCGCCGGACGGATTGGCCCCTTAGGGGGTGGCGGGGAACGGCGGGAGGTGTCTTCATGCTGGCCGCATGGCTGGCTGTCGCGGCGGGATGCGGAGCCGAACGCTCCTCCGCCCCCACCGCCTCGACCGGAGGCTTCCCGGTCCGGGTCAACGCGGCAAACGGCGAAGTCCGGATACCGGCCCGCCCTGAACGGATCGTCTCTCTCTCCCCCACCGCGACGGAGACGCTCTTCGCCATCGGGGCCGGGCCGCAGGTCGTCGCAGTCGACTCGCGGTCCAGCCATCCGCCGGATGCTCCCCGTACAGAGCTCTCCGGTCTCAACCCCAACATCGAGGCGGTGGCTGCGTACAAGCCGGACCTGGTGGTGTATGCGTCTGACCCTGTCGAACTCGGGGAATCGCTGGACTCGCTCGGAGTGCCGCGCCTGCTGCAGCCGCCGGCCGGAGATCTGGCCGACGCCTACTCCCAGATCCGGGAGCTGGGTGTGGCCACGGGGCACAGCCTGCAGGCGGCTGACCTGGTAGAGCGGGTTGAGCAGAGCATCGAGCGTTCCGTGCGCTCACTCCCCCACTTCACCAGGCCGTTGACCTACTACCACGAGGTCGACCAGAGCTACTTCACCGCCACGTCCCGTACCTTCATCGGCCAGATCTACGGCCTGCTTGGTCTGCGGAACATCGCCGACGGTGCCGACCGGTTGGGAAACGGCTACCCGCAGCTATCGGCGGAGTTCATCATCGAGGCGAACCCGGATCTCATCTTCCTTGCCGACGCCCGATGTTGCGGCCAGAGCGCCGAGACCCTGCGGCAGCGGCCGGCGTGGGGGCAGATAGCCGCGGTCGCCAACGGCGCCGTCATTCCCCTCGATGACGACCTGGCATCCCGATGGGGCCCCCGGGTCGGCGACCTCGTCGAGTCGGTGGCAGGAGCGCTTCGAGCTGCCGCGCCGAACCTGCAGTGATTCTGTAGCCCGGTGTTCCCCGGCTACGAAGGAGGGTAATGGTCACGAGCAGCCGGGGGATGTGACCCCATTTCGATCGGATGCACCGGAAGGTCAAGCAGGGAAGCGATTCGCCTTAAACTATCGTTGTACGGCCATTCAATATAGGAGATGAATGTGCCCGAGTTCCTGGAGCTTCCGCCCCGAAGCCGCAAGCCGAGGGCTTCCGGCCTGACCCACGTGCTCGACAAGAGCATGCACCTCGACGACCTGGTCGGGTTCATCGACTCGGCCGGGGACTTCATCGACATGTGGAAGTTCGGATGGGGCACCGGCTACATCGACCCGATGCTGGCGAAAAAGGCAGCAGCCCTCTCCGGCCACGGCATACGCGCGTGCCTCGGGGGGACGCTGCTCGAGGTGGCATGGTCGCAGGGCAAGGAGGACCAATACCTTGCCTGGGCAGCCGACCAGGAGCTGCAGTGCGTGGAGGTGTCCAACGGCGCACTGGACCTCCCCGTACCGGAGAAGCGCCGCCTCATCGCCAAGGCCTCCAAGGACTTCCTCGTCCTCTCCGAGGTGGGCAGCAAAGATCCCTCTGTTCCGGTGTCCCCTGCCCAGTGGGCCGATCAGGCGGCCGGCGACGTGGATGCCGGCGCCTCCTGGGTCCTGGGCGAGGGCCGGGAGAGCGGCTCGGTCGGCCTCTACACTCCTGAGGGTGAGGTGCGCGAAGAGGTGGTCGAGGCCATGGTCGCCGCCGTCGGCGCCGACCGGATGATCTTCGAGGCGCCACGCCGCTCGCAGCAGGCCTGGTTCGTCCGGCGCTTCGGCCCCGATGTCAATCTCGGCAACGTCGTCCCGGCCGAGGTTCTCGGACTGGAGACCCTGCGGCTCGGCCTGCGGGCCGACACGATCGGGGCGTACGGCCGGTGAAGAACTTCACGCCCGGCCGCTATCGGGGAGTGAGCGTCAGTGACTTGGACTTTCCTCTGGAGCGGGAGCGGTTGGTCGCCCACCTGACCGGACGGGAGGCCT
>DATAAN010000167.1:0-7358 GCA_036260105.1 Actinomycetota bacterium | reverse complement strand
TCGCCTCGATGTGGGTCTTGTTCATCTTCCAGTTGGCCGCCATGATCGGCCGCCGGCTCATGACTGGGAGCCCTCGCTCAGTGCCACCACACCGGGGAGCGGCCTGCCTTCGAGGAATTCGAGCGAAGCTCCACCGCCTGTGGACAGATGATCGACCCCTTCCTCCAGCCCGAACTGCGCCAGCGCAGCCGCGGAGTCTCCCCCGCCGACGACGGTGAACGCCTGGGCGCCGGCAACCAGCTTGGCTACCTCGCGGGTCCCCGCTTCGAAGGCGGACCACTCGAAGACACCCATCGGACCGTTCCACAGGATCGTCGCGGCGCAGTTGATCTCCTCTCCGAAGCTTTTGACCGTGTTCGGTCCGATGTCGAGCGCCATGCCGTCGGCCGGGATGGATCCCACGTCGACCGCGGTCCCCGAGGCGTCCTCGGAGAACTCGTTCGCTACCACCACGTCGACCGGAAGGCCCATCCTCACTCCCGCCTTCTCGGCGTCGGCCAGCACACCCCTCACCTCGTCGAGGCGTTCTGCTTCGATGCGGGACTTGCCGACGTCGTGGCCCTGGGCGGCCAGGAAGGTGTTGGCCATCGCCCCGCCGATGAGGATGCTATCGGCCCTGCCGAGCAGGTTCTTGACGATGCCGAGCTTGTCCGAGACCTTGGAGCCGCCCAGTACGACGACGAACGGCCGCTTCGGATCCTCGAGCAGCGTGGAGAGAACCTCAACTTCCTTGTGAAGCAGCAGTCCGGCGGCGCTCGGAAGCAGCGCCGGCACACCGGCCACCGAGGCGTGAGCCCGGTGGACGGCGCCGAAAGCGTCGCAGACGTATGCGTCGGCCAGCGAGGCGAGCTCCTGTGAGAAACCCGGGTCGTTGGCCTCCTCCCGGGGGTCGTAGCGGAGGTTTTGGAGCAGGGCGACGTCACCCTGCTCCATCGACTCCAGGTCCTCGGCCGGTCCGTTGGCGGCTTCGGTGAGGCGCACTGGTTTGGCCAGCAGGTCAGCAAGCGCCCGGGCCACCGGCTCGAGCGAGTACTTGGGGTCAACCTGGCCTTTGGGCCGGCCCAGATGGGAACACAGGATCACGGTGGCTCCGCCGTCCAACAGACGTCGGATGGTCGGCAAGGCCGCGTTGATCCGCATCGGATCGACCACCTTGGCGTCCTTGAGGGGGACGTTGAAGTCCACCCTCACCAGCACCCGCTTGCCGTTTACATCGAGATCGTCGAGCGAGCGCAGCTTCAAGCGTTCACCTTGACGGATTCGCCGACCTTGGCCGCCAGGTCGACCAGCCGATTGCTATAGCCCCATTCATTGTCGTACCAGCCGATTACCTTGACCATGTTGCCGTTGGCCATGGTGCTCAAGCCGTCGATGATGCACGAAGCCGGGTTGCCGACGATGTCCCCGGAGACGATGGCGTCCTCCGTGTACACCAGGCGGCCCTTCCAGTTGTCCTGTTCCGAGGCCGTCTTGTATGCGTCGTTGACCTCGTCCGCGGTGACCTCGCGCTCCAGCACGCAAACCAGGTCGGTCACGGAGCCGTCGGGCACCGGCACCCGCATCGCCATGCCGTCCAGCTTGCCCTTGAGCTCGGGGATCACCAGGGACAGGGCCTTGGCGGCACCGGTGGAGGCGGGGACGATGTTGCGGGCCGCGGAGCGCATGCGGCGAAGGTCCGGCTTGCCCTTGCGGGTCAGCGCGATCTGGTCCTGCAGCTGCTGTTCGGTCGTGTAGGCGTGCACCGTGGTCATAAAACCGGACTTGATGCCGAAGTTGTCCAGCAGGACCTTGGCCATCGGGCCGACGGAGTTGGTGGTGCAGGAAGCGTTGGAGATGACGTCGTGCTTCTCGGGGTCGTACTCGCTCTCGTTGACGCCCAGGACGATCGTCACGTCGGGGTCGGAAGAAGGAGCGGAGATTATGACCTTCTTGGCCCCCGCCTCCAGGTGCTTGGCCGCACCTGCCCGGTCGGTGAAGATGCCGGTCGACTCGATGACCACATCGACGCCCAGCTCGCCCCACGGCAGGTCGGCGGGGTCTCGCTCCGAGGTCACCTTGATGGTATGGCCCCCGACGTGGATGCCCTCGTCGTCGACCGTCACTTCGTCCGCCATGGTGCCGTGGGTGGTGTCGTACTTCAGCATGTGCGCCAGGATATCCGGCGACGCGATGTCGTTGACCGCCACGACCTCGACCCCGCAGTCCGGCCGCTCCAGAACCGAGCGCAGGAAGATCCTCCCGATGCGGCCGAAGCCGTTTACCCCCACCTTTACAGTCATTCGCCTGACCTCCGTGTTCGGCTGAATTCTTGCTGCCCAGCGCGGTACGGCCGCGAAAAACGGTGTCCGAGCAGGGCGATAGACTGCATTATCAACCAAAAGCCCTCCCCCGCGAGCGGGAGCTCCGACCGCTCCCCCGTCATCGAGGTTCGCGACCTCACCAAGCGATACAAAAAGGCGTCGACGAACGCGGTCGACGGCATCTCGTTCAACGTCGCCGAAGGTGAGTTCTTCGCCCTTCTGGGCCCCAACGGAGCGGGCAAGACCACGACCATATCCATCCTGACGACGACGCTGGTGCCGACATCGGGCAGCGTCCGCATCGGCGGTTTCGACGTGAAGTCGCAATCGGACCGGGTTCGCAGCCAGATCGGGATCGTGTTCCAGCAGCCGAGCCTTGACCTCGGGCTCACCGCCGAGGAGAACGTCCGGTTCCACGCCATCCTGTACGGCCTCTATCCGTGGAGGCCGACCTACCGCACAATGCCGTCCGCCTACCGAGCCCGCTTCAAAGAGCTATCCGAGGTCCTGGGGCTGAAGGCCGAGATGTTCAAACCGGTCAAGCGCTTCTCCGGAGGCATGAAGCGCAAGCTGGAGATCGTCCGAAGCCTGATGCACGAGCCGAAGGTTCTGTTCCTGGACGAGCCGACCGCCGGTCTCGACGCCGACTCTCGTCGCAGCCTGTGGGACTACCTCAAGCTGATCCGGACCAAGACCGGGGCGACGGTGTTTCTGACGACCCATTACCTCGAGGAAGCCGAGGAGGCCGACACGATCTGCATCATCGACGGCGGCCGCATCGTCTCCTTCGGCACGCCGGCCGACATCAAGCGGGACCTGGTGGACGAGTATGTGGTCGTGACGCCGGCCGATCCGGCTGCGCTGCGCCGAGAGCTCGCCGCCCTGGGCGTTGCCTACACCGAAGAGGGCGCGTTTCGGCTGGAGCTGAACGGGTCGAACGTCCACTCGATGCTCAAGTCCATCGACACGCCGCTTCTGACGGTGAAGACCCACATGCCGAGCCTCGAGGACGCGTACATAGCCGTGCTGAAGCGCAGTGATCAAGCAGATTAACGCGGTGCTGGCGATCGCCCAGCGGGACTTCATGGAGCTGCTCCGGGATCCCGCTCGCCTGGTTTCGTCGCTGATCTTCCCTCTCATCTTCATAGTGGTCCTGGGTGGGTCGCTGCAAGCCAGCTTCGGCGACGCCGACTTCAATCTGCTGACCTTCACCTTCACCGGCGTCCTGGCGCAGACGCTGTTCCAGTCGTCGGCGCAGGGCGTCATCTCGGTGATCGCCGACCGCGAGAAGGACTTCAGCCAGGAGATCTTCGTCACCCCGATCTCCCGTTACTCGATCATCCTCGGGAAGGCCCTCGGCGAGACGCTGGTCGCACTGCCGCAGGGCCTCGCCCTGGTGCTCCTCGGCTTCATCCTCGGTGTCGGCATGACCCTTACCCGGGCGATCGCCTTGTTCCCCGTGGCGCTGGTGGCGTGCATGCTGGGAGCCGCCTTCGGAGTCCTGGTGCTGTCGAACCTGAAGAGCCAGCGCTCGGCCAACCAGGTCTTCCCCTTCGTGCTCTTGCCCCAGTTCTTCCTCGCCGGCGTCTTCAACCCCATCAACGACCTACCCCCTGCCCTCGCCTTCTTCTCGACCCTTGCGCCCATGCGTTACGCCGTGGACCTGATGAGGGCGACCTACTACTCCGGGCGGGAGGAGTACTCCCGGGTTGTGCTGGCCAACCCGGCAACGAACCTGCTGATCGTCGGCGTGATGTTCCTGGTCTTCCTGGTGGTCGGTACCGCCCTGTTCGTCCGCAAGGAGCGCAACCGCTAGAGCTCCGCCCGACCCGAGCTGAAGGCGTGGAGTCGACGCCCTATAGGTTCAAGCGCCGGCTCTACGGCTACGGCAATACGCCGCGAAGGATGGCCGGACGTGGTGCCTTACGTCGGTAATTGGTTGCTTGTCCCGGCGTTCCTCCACGCCCTGGAAGCCGGCCGAGCGCAGGAGACGGGATTCTTCTTGCTGTTGCGCGACCCAGCGAGCGTGTCGCTGGTCGCCCTGTCCTTCAAGCGCGGCCCCAAGCCGAATGAAGTGGCGGCGAGGCGCAAACCGGGCGACAACCAGAGAAGGACTTCTAGGCGGGACACAAAAAGGCGCACCCCCGAAGGGGTGCGCCTTTTGGTTCTTGCTGCTGGAGGTTAGTCCGCCAGCATCCTGCGGATACGGCGCCGGCCGACCATCATTGCGCCACCTGCGGCGAGCAGTGCCAGGCCTAACAGCATGCCGTCACCACCCGTCCTAGGCAGGAGGTCTGCCTCGGTGTCGTCGTTCGGGTCGTACCTGCCGGTCAACCTGCCGTTGTGGTAACAGCCTGGGTCGCCCCGGTCGATCTTGCCATCGCCATCGTCGTCCTTGGCGTTGGAGCACTCAGGAGCCTCGCTGTCGTCGTCAAGGCTCTTGCACTGCGGGTCGTTCGGGAAGTCGATCCGGCCGTCACCGTCGTTGTCGATGCCGTCACGGCACTCGGGAACGTCGGCGCAAGCGCTGCCGGCAACCGAGGCCTCTGCCAGGTTCACGACGAGACCGGTCTCGAGGACCCGAACCTGCAGGGCGATGACCCGGACACCGTTCGGGGTGTCCTCGATGACGTTCCGCCGCAGCTCCAGGATGCCTGCGAGTGCGCCGGTCAGCTCCACGACCTGGTTGGTCAGGTTGTCAACCGGAACTGCGATGTCGAGGCCTGCGATGTTCAGCGGGCCGATCAGCCGGGAACCGGCCACGACCACCGGACGCCCGGCGACACAAGAAACCAGGGCCTCGGCCTCCACTGCACCGACGCTGATGAGCGAAGCGGTGAGCGGCGGGATGCCCTCGACGATCTCAACGCTCGAGGCGACACTCACGCCTGCGATACGGGCGTGTCCCTTCGCGTTGTATGCGGCCGGGAGAGCGCCGCCGCCCCTCACTGAGAGCCGGTCGGCCGGGAGAGCCGCCGCGAGGGTGGTATCGGTAACCGTCTGTGCCACGGTCTCCGCCACGCCGGCGAAGACGAGCGTCCCGAGCGGAACCTCGAGGATGGCGCTGTCTTCAGTCCGCGCTGCAGGCGGGAAGGTGGTCGTGACGTTCGGGGTCTTGGGAACGGTGAGGAGGCCTGTGGCCTCCAAGCCGGAGGCGGAAGCTGTCACGCTTTGCAGCGGGGTCGCGTCGGCCGGGCCGCTCGTTACCAAGAACATGGAAAGCATTCCTATTGCTAGGAAAATCCTTAGTTTCTTCCGCACTAATCTTTCTCCTTCTTTTTCGGCCAGTTCCTACGCGACTACCTCGTTGAAGTGCATACGGCGCTTCTTAAGAACCTGCCTCTGTAAACGCTTGAACCTTCTACCTGGATACGTCCTACCTAAACGTTGCCCGACGGCGGCTCTGACCGCGCACTACAGGCAGGAGCCCCCCTCGGCGCACTACTGGCTCGGACTCTATCGGATTGATTCTTGACATGCCAGAATTTCCGGCTCCTGCTGGTGGCTGAGGCAAAGCAGGGTCAGGCGCCGACCGGCGCGGAAGGGCGCTCGACCAGCTTGAGCCTCGCCACCAGGCGCTGCGCTGCGCTGCGCTTGGGGTGGCAAGTCGTAAGCGTCAACATGGGCTCCGACGTCCGATCGATCACCGACCAGTCGTCCGGCTCGATCACCCATGGGTTGGCGTGCCCGTCGAACGGCGGGACCATCTCGTAGACGAACGGACCGATCGGCGTGTCAAGCTCCACGCGGTCGCCGGGCTGCAGCAGGTCCAGGTCGGCGAATGGTTTGCCGTAGGTGGTGCGGTGGCCTGCTATCGCCACGTTCCCTCTGGCGCCCGGGAGCGGCGACTCCGGGTAGTGCCCGGCGCCCGCCTTGAGCGCCTCCTCCGACGTGCCCTCCACCACGACCGTGTCTACTCCCAGCTTCGGTATTCGCAGGCGGCTCACCGGCGCCTCGAGCTCGATCTGCTTGGCTTCGAACGCTTCCCGAACGGTCGGGCTCTTGATCTGCTCCTTGAGCTCCGCCTGCTGCTTGCTGGCCAGGTGGTCCGTGTAATAAGGCTGTGCTATCAGCACTCCGCCACCAAGAATGGCCGCAGCTGCGCCTACCGTGAGCAACCTTGAGATTAACGATCCGGTTCGGCGGGAAAGCGTAAGTGACATGGAGACCAATCTAATCACGAGTCAAAGCAACTACTTCGACGGGGGCCGCTGCTAGCATTCGGCCCCGTTCAACGGACAAAGGGAGGCTTCATGCGGCGTCTGGCAATCGGAATCGTCGGTTTGGTGCTTCTCGCCGGAACTGCCCTGCCGGCGCTCGCCGCGCCGGCCCATGTGGACAAGTGGGCGGTGATCATCGGCGTCGACACCCACCAGGGTCGCACGCGCAATAACATTGGAGCCGTCGGCGACGCCATGGCGTTCCGGGAGCTGGTCCAGAGGAATGGCTGGCCGGACGGTCACGTCCGCATGCTGACCAACGAACAGGCCACACAGGCCGCCATCCTCGAAAGCATGCAGTGGCTGGTGGACAACTGCACCGAGGAGTCCTACTGCATCTTCCACTTCTCCGGTCACACCAAGCAGATGAGCGGGCCGGAGGGCCTCAGCGAGTACCTGTGGCCGCACGACAACCGCTTCATCTCCGACGTCGAGTTCGCCGACTACATGAAGCGGCTCCGCGGCCACGCCTGGATCGACCTCGCCAACTGCGAGTCGGCCGGTTTCGACGTCGGCCACGGAATCTCCAGCCCGAAACGGCTGTTCACCGGCGCCTCGCAGGAGACGGAGAAGGGTTTCGAGTACCCGGCTTGGAGCAACAGCGTATGGACCGGCGCGCTGGTGGAGAACGCCCTGCTGGCCAACCAGGGTGACGCGGACGGGGACGGACACGTCACCCTGAAGGAGGCTCTCCCCTACGCAGCAGAAGCCAGCGCTCGCCTCACGCACGGCCAGTCTCCTTCGCCCCAGCACCCGTACATCGCAGGCGGAGAGGCTTCCGACTGGTTCCCGCCGGCCGCCGCTGCCCCCGCTCCGGCTCGGAAGAACTGCCTCCTGA
>DATAAN010000166.1:0-6611 GCA_036260105.1 Actinomycetota bacterium | reverse complement strand
CGGTTGGCGGGGGAGGTGCGGGTCCACGAGGGATATGCGTTACGTGCGACGGTGACGAGCTCCCGCGGCTCGCTGACCTCCAACGAGTCGACCAGCTCGCCCGTCGCCGGGTCGAAAACGTCTAGCTTTTGCATGCGTTTGCAGTTATCCGTTCCCGCCGCCCGTCAAACAAGCCGGTTTACCGGCCGGGGGCAGGGGTACCCAGCCAGCGAACGCCTCGACGACAAGGAGATGCCATGGCCACCGACGACAACCAAGATCTGGCGCCAGCGGACGAAGCACCCGATGGACCGGACGCCGCCGGAGCCATAGTTCCGCCGCGCAACCCGGAGGACGGCACTCCGATGGCCCCGAAGGCCGACCCCGGCAGCGAGCCGCACATGACGGACGAGGCTGCGGAAGCCATCGAGACCCCGGTCGAAGCCGGCGACGAGGTGCCTCAGCCCTAGCTACGGTCCGGCGGTGGAGAGCCGGAAGTCGGGCAGCACCTCACGTTCGTAGAAGGAGAAGAAGCCCTCCTGGTCCGGCCCTACCTGGTGTAGGTAGACGTGCGTAAACCCGCCGTCGAAGTACCCTCGGATGGCCTCGATGTGCTTTTCGGGGTCCGGCCCGCACACGATCTTCTCTCCGACGGTCTCCTCATCCACCCAGCTCGACGCCTGCTCGAAGTGCGCAGGCGTGGGCAGCTCCTGCCCCAGCTCCCCGCCCAGTGCCGCGTTCGGCCACCACTTTCGGGCCGTTGACTTGGCCTCGTCCTCATCCGCGGCGTAGCAGACGGTCAGCTGGCCGTACTTCGGCTTGCCGGCCCCTCCCGCCTTCTCGAAGGCCTCGATGTGCGGGCCGGGTGAGGTGCCCACCAAGCCGTCGCCGATACGGCCTGCCAGCTCGCCGGCCTTCTCCCCGGCGGCCGCCGCGTAAAGCGGGATGGGCTCGTCCGGCAGGGTGTAGACCCGCGCGTTCTCAACGGTGTAGTGCTTGCCGTGATGGCTGCGGCTCCCTCCCTGCCACAGCAGCCGGATAACCTCTACCGCCTCCTTCAGCATCTCCAGGCGGACGTCGGCCTCCGGCCACCGAGCCCCGGTGATGTGCTCGTTGAGGTTCTCGCCGCTGCCGACTCCCAGGAAGAACCGTCCCGGCATCATGCACGCCGACGTGGCGGCGGCCTGGGCGATGATCGCCGGGTGGATTCGGACGGTCGGGCATGTGACGCCGGTGCCAAGTTGGAGCCGGCTGGTCGCCCGGGCGATCCCTCCGATTACCGACCAGACGAAGGGCGCCTGGCCCTGCTGGTTGACCCATGGATGGTAGTGGTCGGAGATGAGACCGAACGTGAAACCGGCCTCCTCGGCTCGCACTGCGAAGTCGACGAGCGCGTTCGGGCCATGCTCCTCGCACGAGAATGAGTAACCGATCTCCATGAGTTCCTCCATCTGCCTGTTGCCCGGGAGGTATCCGGGTCAAGGCTTCGTTGGTTCCCCGGCGCGCGCCCCGGCGAAACCGGCGCAATGGGAAGCTGTCCGGCGGGGTAAGCAATCGGCATGCTGTACGTCGGAACGTCGGGCTGGCAGTACGACAGCTGGAAAGGCCGCTTCTACCCGCAGGAGATGCCGACCTCCGGCTGGCTTCGCTACTACTGCGAGCGCTTTGCGACCGTCGAGGTCAACAACACCTTCTACCGCCTGCCGGAGCGCCGCACCTTCGAGAAGTGGCGGAGGGAGACGCCCGACGACTTCGTGGTCACCGTCAAGGCGAACCGTTACCTAACCCACCTGAAACGGCTGATCGAACCGGAACCGATCGTGAAGACGCTTATGGAGGCAGCCGCCGGCCTCGGCCCCAAGCTGGGACCCGTCCTGCTTCAGCTGCCGCCCAAGTTCCCGGTCAACGTCGACCGGCTGCGCGAGACGCTGGCGGCCTTCCCCGCCGGTGTGCGGCTGGCGGTCGAGTTCCGCCACAGCACCTGGTTCTCCGACGAGGTGCGCAAGGTCCTGGAACACAGGGACGCCGCCTTCTGCCTGGCCGACCGAAACGCACAGGTGCTGGGCGCCGACTGGCGAACGTCGTCGTGGGGGTACCTGCGGATGCACGAGGGCAACGGCGATCCGCACCCCTGCTACCCGGACGAGGTTATGGCCAGGTGGGCCGACAAGCTGGCTTCGCAGTTCGGCCCGTCGGACGACGTCTACGTGTACTTCAACAACGACGGCCGCTGCTGCGCCATCCGGGACGCCATACGGTTCGCCGGCATGGCCGCCGACCGAGGGTTCCAGGTGACACGGGCGGTGGCCGACCCCGTTCCTGTGCCGTGAGCGCCGCCGACTTCATACCGGCCGGCGCCTCGATCGACGAGCTGCGGGATGCCTCGAAGGCATGCCGGGGGTGCGACCTTTGGCAGAACGCAACACAAACGGTCTTCGGCGCAGGACCGGCTCGCGCCTCGGTGATGCTCGTCGGTGAGCAGCCGGGAGACCGCGAGGACAGGGAGGGCAGCCCTTTCGTCGGGCCGGCGGGACGGCTGCTGGACGACGCCCTGGAGGCCGCCGGCATCCGCCGCGACCAGGTCTACGTCACCAACGTCGTCAAGCACTTCAAGTGGATCCCGCGGGGCAAGCGGCGGATCCACCAGAAGCCCAACGCCGCCGAGACCGCGGCCTGCATACCGTGGCTGCGTGCGGAGCTGGCCGAGGTGCAGCCGAAGGTGCTGGTGTGCCTCGGAGCCACCGCAGCACAGGCGCTGCTCGGACGCAACTTCAAGGTGACCCAGCACCGGGGAGAGCCGGTGCAGTCCGACCTTGCGCCGACCGTGATGGCAACTGTCCATCCCTCGTCGATCCTGCGTGCGCGCGACGAAGAAACACGGCACCTCGAGATGAAAGGGTTCGTGCGCGACCTGGAGGCCGCCGCCGCGTACCTCGACTCTTAGTTAGGCCTACTCCTCCGGCACCCAGGAGTCCTGCCCGTCCGCGGTCTTCGACTGGGCCGGCGTGTCCGCCTCCGAGGAGCTCTGAGTGGCGGCGGAAACCTTCTCCTTCACGGTGTCGGTGATGCTGCCGACGACCTCGGTTGCCTTGTCCTTGACCTGGCCGAGGGTGTCGGCAAGCTCGTCCTTCTTCTCAGTGGCAGTTGAGGCGTCGGGCGTCTTTTCGGAGACGCGCTGGACGACGGCGTCCTTGGCGCCGGCCAGGGTAGCCTTCATCTCGTCCGGCTCCTCGCCCATCACCGCTTCCTTCACCTCGTCCTTCTTCTCCGCCACGGTGTCCTTCAGCTGGTCGGCTTTGTCGGCGACGGCCTCCTTGAGCTCGTCCTTCTTCTCGAGGACCGCCTCCTTCAGCTCGCCGGACTGGGCGGCCTCCTTGAGCTCGTCCTTCTTCTCGACGACCGCCTCCTTCAGCTGACCCGACTTGTCGGCGGCGGTGCCCTTCAGCTCCTCACCTTTGGCGGCCATCGCGTCCTTCAGAACGTGCGCCTTGTCGGTCACGTTCTCGACTAGCTGCTCTTTCGCCTCGACCACCTGCGCCTTGGCGTTCTCCTTGATCTCCTCGGCAAGGTGCGTCTTGTGGTAGGCCACGTGCTCTACCGACTCCGCCAGGCGGTCCTGGGTCTCCTCGACCTGCTGTCTGATCGCTTCTGGGTCCCGCGTCTCGGTCTCGTTGGCTTGGCTCATGAATTACCTCCTGGGATTCTGGCGGACGGCTCCAGCTACTTGCGGCCGAGGCCGGGCGACTTCCAGGGCGGCTGCTGCTCGGTGCTGCCCTTCTTCCACGCGTCCGCGATCTTGTCCTTCGACCCCTTCAGCGACTCGATGGTCATCTCCGGCGCCAGCGGGACGTCCTGCTGGATCCTGTCCTTGGCCGATGCGACCACGCCCTTCATGTTGTCGACGTGCTGCGTCGCGGCGGGAAGCTGATCGGTCGCCTGCTGGACCTTGGCCTTGCCGGCCATCGCCAGGATTCCGGCGACGATGCCGTAGAGCGCGGTCACGATGAGGGCGCTCCCCCACACCGGCAGGAATTCAGCCAATCCGGCGATCAAAGCCGCGGTCAGCGTCCCGAAGGCCGCCAGGCCGAACAGGCCGGCCCCGCTGAACAGGCCGGCGCCGATACCCGCCTTCTTGCCTACCTCGACCAGCTCGCTTTTCGTCTGCTGCACCTCGTACGACAGCTGCGACGCCGCCTGCTGAAAATCGTCCTTTGCCAGGTCGACCTTCTGAAGGATCTCCGCCTTGGCTAGGGCGACCTCCTGCTGGATCAGCTGCTTCGTGTCGTCCGATATGTCTTTGAGCCTCTCGACGAGATCTGGGTCAATCAGACCTCGAGTTCCGTTTTCTCCGGCCATCGGCCACCCTCCTAATGTTTCGGAAACTTAGTCGCGGCGCCCAACGTGCTGCAGGCGCCAGAAACGTCGTTGAATCATTCCCAGGGACGGTCCCACCGAACCCTTAAGCGTCATTCGCAGTCCCAAGAGGGACCGGATTGGTAGATTTCCGGGTGGGACCCGACACAGGGAGGACTGAACATGCCGGCACTACGGCGGCACAGCACCGAGACGTCCGACAAGAGCTGGGACGGCCCCAAGGCCGAGACCAAGCTCGGCGGCGACGCGAAGAGCCTGCGGAAGGCTCATGCCTGGGTTGACCCGGACGGCGATCCCTCGACCAAGGTCGCCTACAAGTTCCTCCACCACGAGGTCGACACGGACGGCAGGGTGGGAGCGGCCAACGTCAAGGCGGCGAGCAGCGGAATCGGGGTCCTGAACGGCGGACGTGGAGGAGCCGACATCCCGAAGAAGGACCGCAAGGGCGTCTACGACCACCTCGCGAAGCACCTGGAGGACGCGGGGAAGGAGCCTCCGGAGCTGAAGTAGCCGGTCAGGACAGATTCGGGCTCTCGGCGTTGTCGTAAAGCAGCGTGCCCGCCTCGATCCGGGCGAACTCCGTCAGCTCGTGCGTCTGCGGTGCCCCCCTCCCGATATGGACCGCTTCACTTCCCGCTGCCACGACTGCGTCTGCGATGAGGCGGCGATGGCACCTCCACCAGAGCGCCTCCGAGCACATGACCGCCAGTCGCCGCTGCTCGGAAAGGTCGATCAGCCGGCTCAGGGCCTCCCGGAAATCGGGCGTCTCCATGTGGGAGGCGTAGGCCCGGAACGCCTCCACTCGCCATGCTGAGTGGCGAGCGTCCGAGGCCGGATCCGCCTTCCGGCGCCCGCCCATGGAGGCGCCCCACCACTGGTACTCGATGCCCGCTTGGGACAGGTTGGCGGCAAGCGCTTCCCGCCCGAAGTGGGGATGCCGGCGCGAGCCCGGGTAGCGCCGCACGTCGGCCAGAACCTCGATCCCGGCCTCCTGGAGCACCGAAAGGAATTCCTCAGCGGTGCGGGCGCCGTGCCCGACGGTGTACACGGTGCCCACTACTCGACGATCTCGGGGGCCCGGCCCCGGTCGATCGACACCAGCAGGATGCCGGCCAGGATCGCAGCTCCTGCGGGATAGACCAACAGGGACGGCGTTTCGGCGAAGAGCACGAAGGCGAGGGCAATGGCTATCGGCGGCTCGGCCATGACGGCCACGCTCACGGTCGTCGAGTCGAGGTTCTTGAGCACGTAGTTCAGGGTCGTGTGCCCGAGAAGCTGCGGTCCGAGCACGATGCCGGCCAGCGATGCCCAGGTCATAGGGGGGTATCCCCATAACGGGATGCCGGCGGCCAGGCAAACCGGCAGTAGGAGCAGGGCGGCGGAGCCGTAGGTGATGACCGCGTACTCGACTATTCCGAGCTGCCGCCGGGACACTTCACCCGCCAGGGTGTAGCCGGCGACGGTGATCGCGCCGAGAAGAGCGAGGGCATCGCCCGCGAGGGTTGCTTCACCAGCCTCTCCTCCACCGGCCAGAGCGATAAGCGCAGTGCCGGCGAGGGTCAAGCCGATGCCGGCCCACATCGGCGTCCGCAGCCGGTCGCCGAACAGGTAGCGCGCCGCCAGGGCGGTGAAGATGGGTGTCGTGCTTACCAGAAGCACTGAGCTCGCGATGCTCGTCAGCTGCAGCGAGGTGATCCAGCTGCCGAAGTGCACCGCTAGAAAAGCGCCCGCAAGCAGGGGAAGTAACCAGCCTCGGGGCGTCAACCGGGCGAAACCGCTCCGGCCGAAGGGAGCCAGCATCACTGCCCCGGCGGCGCACCGCCAGAACGAGATCGCCAGCGGCTCGGCGGCTTCCGCATAGCGGATGAGTATGGAGGAGATGCTGACCGAGAAGACGCCGACTGCCAGAAGAGTCCACGCCCCCCACGAGGTGCGGCTCTCGACCCTGGCCGGCTGGCCGGCGCCGGATGGCGGCACTTTATCCCTTCTTCGAAGCCGGGTCGGCCAGGACCGTCGCAGCAGCGTTGCGTCCGGCCGCCCCCATGACGCAGCCGCCCGGGCTGGCGCCCGACCCGCACAGGTACAGCCCCGGGACCGGCGTCCGGTAGGGAAAGCGGGCGCCGAAGCTCTGCTCCGGCAGGAGGGCCCCGTGGAAGATGTCACCCCCGGTCAGCCCGAACCTCTCCTCCAGCTCCAGGGGGCCAAGGACCTGCGACGCCAGCACCGCCTCCGGCAGGTTCGGCGCGTACTTCCCCAGG
>DATAAN010000165.1:0-12473 GCA_036260105.1 Actinomycetota bacterium | reverse complement strand
AGGATCATGAGGTCGGGCAGCAGCTGTTCCGCCTTGGCCAACCCGTCCTGCCCGTCGCTCGCCTCGATGATTGAGTAGCCCTCGGTCTCGAGCAGAACCCTGAGAAGCTCTCGGACCGAGGCGTTGTCCTCCAGCAGCAGTACGGTCCGGGACGCCATGGTGGAATTAGCGTATATCGCAGTGATTGCCGCCCGCTCGCCCAGCGCCTCCTAGACTTCCCCCGTGAGCGGCATCGTGCTCGGGGTGTCCGGGATCCTGAAGAGGGACGGCCGGATACTGCTGGCGCGCCGGGGCCGGGGGCCGTATTCCGGTTGCTGGTCCCTTCCCGGCGGCCGGGTCAACCCCATGGAGCCTCACCGGGATGCTCTGGTGCGTGAGTTCAGGGAGGAGACCGGCCTCGTGGTGGCGGTCGACAGGCCGGCCGGGGTGGCCGAGCTCGTAGAGCCCGAGCGCTTCCGGCACTTCGTCATACTCTGCTACTTCCTGGCGGCGGAGCCGGGCGATCCGACCCCCGGGGACGACGCGACCGCGTTGCGCTGGGCAGGTCGCGAAGAGTTGAAGCGTCTCCCGCTGACGCCGCAGCTGGAGCGCTACCTGGAGGAGTTCGGCGCCTGGGATTGACCCGGAAGAATCCTTGAAACCGCCACCCGTCGTCGAATAAATTGGCGGCTCCCGATGTTTAACAAGCGCCCTTACGTGGTAGTCGCCGCGGTCCTGCTTCTGTCGTGCCTTGCGCCGGCGGCGCAGGCTTCGCAGGCGATCTCTCCACCGCCTCCGCCCCAGGTCTCGATGCAGGCCGGGCTTCTGATGGAGCTGGAGTCCGGCAACGTCCTGTGGGCGCGCGAAGAGAGCTCGTTGCGGGCACCCGCCAGCCTGACGAAGGTTCTGACCGCCCTGGTTGCACTGGAGAACAGCCCCCTGGAGAAGACCGGCGTCATCTCCCCCGCAGCGCGCAACGTCCCAGGACAGCGGATGTTCGCCGAGGAAGGGTGGACCATGACGGTCGGCGACATGCTTTGGGGCCTGCTCCTGCAGTCAGGTAACGACGCGGCCATCTCACTGGCCGAGACGGTGAGCCCCGACGGCACCCAAGCGGGTTTCATGAAGATGGCCAACGACCGGGCCCGCGAGCTGGGCGCCACCGACACCAACTTCGTCAACCCCCACGGGATGGACCAGCCGGGCCACCAGACGACCGCCAGGGACCTCGCACTGATCACCGCTGCAGCGCTTCAGGACCCAACGTTCAAGCAGATGGTGTCGTCCAAGACCCATGTGGTGCCGTGGGGTGACGGACAGAAGCATCTGTTCATCAACCACAACAAGCTGCTGTGGCGCTACCCGGGCGCCATGGGCGTGAAGACCGGATTCACCAGAGGGGCAGGCTCATGCCTGATCTCAGCGGTCCAGCGCGACGGCCACACCCTCATCGCCGTTGTGATGGGTTCGCCCAACCACTACGCCGAGTCGACCGCCCTCTACGACTGGGGCTTCGGGAACCTCGCCTCCCTCAAGACGGCGTCGAAGTACTCCATCCGTCCCGACCTGACTCCTGCGTCGGCCGAGCTGACCATCGACGGCGAGACGTCGGACACGGGCATCGCATCCGGCGGCGTGCAGCTTCGGCTCCTTATCCCGATGCTGGGCATCGTGTTCCTGGGCGCACTCGCCATGGTCCGCCGCTACAGCCTCTACTTCTCCAGGACCTAGCTGCCAACCAACCTATCGAGCCGGGCGTCCTAGAGGATCTCGAGAACCTTCTCCGCGGGGCGGGCGACGATCGCCTTGTCGCCCAGCACGACGATCGGCCTCTGGATGAGAATCGGGTGCCTGGTCATCGCGTCGAGCAGCTCGTCCCGGCCGGCCGACTCCAGGTGCAGTTCCTGGTAGATCGGCTCCTTTGCCCGTGCGATCTCCTGCGGATCGTCGATGCCCAGCAGTCCCATGACCCGCTCCAGCTCCTCACGCGAGGGCGCCTGATCCAGGTATCGGACGTACTCGGCATCGATTCCACGCTCGGAGAGGATGCTTTGGACCGTCTGGCAGTTGGTGCACTGGGGGTTGAAGAAAACTGAAGCTTCCATGGCGGGATCGATAACCTTTCCTCCGTCCTTCAAATGTGAAGGCAAGGATATCGCTTAAGCGACGTAGAGGGTGGCTTCTGCTCCGGGCTTGCGCTCGCTCTGAGGCAGGGGGTCCTGTTCCAGGACCCGGTTTCCACCGCACGTCCCCGCTCCGCCGCCGGAGGTCTGCGCGACAACCTTCATGCCGAGGCCCTCCAGCTGCCCCTTGGCGTCGGCACAGGACTTGCCCTTGACATCCGGCACCTTGAACGGCTGCGGGCCCTTGCTGACCGAGATCTTTACCTGCGTGCCCTGCTGGTGCGGCTCACCGGCTGCGGGCGCCTGCCCGACGACCGTTCCGGCGGCCGCGCCGTTGAAGACGGTCTCTCGCACCGGGGTGAATCCTTGCTCGCGAAGGAGTGCCTCCGCACTGTCGGCGCCCTTTCCGCCCAGCTGAGGGATGGGCAGGATCGCCGGCCCATCGGAGACCAGCAGTGTGACCAGTTCCCCGCTCTTCACCTGCTTCGGCGTCGGGTCCTGAGCCAGCACCTTGTCGACCGGCTCGACGCTGTGGCGCCGGTCGATCTTGCCGATCGCAAGGTCCGCAGCGAGTATCGCCTGCCGGGCCTGGTCGAGTTGCATCCCCACAACGCTCGGCACGTCGCTCAACTTCGGCCCGGCGCTGACGGAGACGTTCACCGTTCCTCCCCGGCGCGTCCAGGAGCCCGCTCCGGGCCGGGTCGTGATCACCTGCCCGAGTGGGACGTCGTCCGAGAACACATCGGCGAAGCGCGCTTTCAGCCCGGACTGGGAGATGCGTTCCTCCGCCACCACGCGGGTCTCCCCGGCCATCGCCGGCACCTGCGTCGGACCGAGGTATGCGATGCCGCCGGCGACCGCCAGCAGCAGCACCAAAGCGATCGCCCACCTCCGCCAGCCGCGCCTGCGCCGGACCGGCGCCTGGCGCACGACCGTATCGATGCTCTCGACGGCCGCCTCAGAGGTGAACTCCTCGGTCAGGTCTGCCAGCGGCGGAGCCTCGGGCAGGCTCTTTATCGCTGCCGCCAGGTCCTTGCGCATCTCGGCGGCCGACTGGTAGCGCTCCGCCGGATCGGGGGCCGTAGCCTTCGCGACCACCCGATCGAGGCCTGCGCCGACTTCGGGCGCCAGCAGTGACGGCGCTGGGACTCGGGAGTTCAAATGCTCCTGCAGGACTTTGGCAGCGTCGCCTTCGAAGGGCAGGCATCCGGTCAGCAGCTCGTAGAGCATGCACCCCGTCGAGTAGAGGTCGGTGCGGGGGTCGACGTGCTCGCCGCGGGCCTGCTCCGGTGCGACGTAGGCAACCGTGCCCAGCATGCCGCCGGTAAGCGCCGCGCTCTCTGCGGCCCGGGCGATGCCGAAGTCCGTCACCTTGACCCGGCCGTCCGTCGCCACGACGACGTTCTCCGGCTTCACGTCCCGGTGGATGACGCCTTTGTCGTGGGCCGCTCCCAGCGCTCCCAGCACCTGACCGGTGACCTGCGCCGCCTGCCGCGCCGGGAGCCGTTTGGAGGACGCCAGGATCTGCCGCAGGTTCTTGCCCCGCACGTACTCCATGACCATGTAATAGGTGTCGCCCTCCTGGCCCCAGTCGTGCACCTGGACGACGTTGGGATGCGAGATGCGGGCAACCGCCTGGGCCTCGGCCCGGAAGCGCTCGACGAAGCCGGGCTGGATCGCCAGCTCGAAAGGAAGCATTTTGATGGCGACCGTCCGGCCGAGAACCGAGTCCCGGGCGCGGAAGACGTCCCCCATGCCGCCCGAGCCGATGCGGCCCGAGATCACATAGCGGCCGGCGACCTCAGAAGGAGCTTCAAGCCGCCTCATCCGCCGTTGTGGTACTTGCGCAGGTGGTCGTTGTAACGAGTCTCCAGCAACGAGATCTTCTGCTCCACCGAGCCGATCTTGGAGCTCACCGAGCTCACCTGTCCCGAGACGGCGTCGATCTTCTTGCGAAGCTCGGCGTCGGCTCCGCCGGTCGCCGACACCTTCTTGGAGAGCTCGTCGACGCTGGCCTGGAGCCCGGCAATTGACTCGCTGAGCCCGGCCACCTGCCCCTCGATGCCCTGGTCGCGGCCCTCCAGCGTCTGGACCTGGGTGGCGAGACCGTTGACGCGGGCGATCGACGACTCGACCTTCGACAGCCGTTCCTCCGAGCCGTTGTCGGCCTGCTGGCAGGACGCTGCGACGGCCAGGAGCGCGATTCCGAGCGTCGGAAGCAGCACGCGGCGAAGCGCCGCGCCCGTCCTTTGCAACCTCATGGGATGACGTTAGCAACGAGTTGGGGAAAAAAGGCGGCAATCGGAGCGCTAAAGTCGCGAAACAAGGGCGCGGCGCGTTCCGTTCATCGGAGAGGCAGAATCGAAGAATCATGCGAGCCTGGCGAGTGGAGCGACCCGGGCCGATCTCCTCGGCCCCGCTGAAACCGGCGGAGATGGACGTTCCGCAGGCGGGACCCGGTGAGATCCTCGTGCGGGTGTCGGCGTGCGGAGTGTGCCGCACCGACCTGCACGTCGCCGAAGGGGACCTGCCGGTTCGCCGTCCCGGCGTGGTGCCCGGCCACGAGGTGGTCGGCGTGGTCGACAGCTTGGGCCCAGGGGCCGGCCGGTTCGCCGTAGGCGATCGAGTGGGGATCCCGTGGCTTCGAAGCACCTGCGGCAAGTGCCGGTTCTGCCGCCGAGGTGACGAGAACCTCTGCCTGGCTCCCCGGTTCACCGGATGGGACGCCGACGGCGGCTACGCGGAGTACACGACGGTCCCCGAGGACTACGCGTACTCGCTACCCTCGTCCTTCGACGACGTCTCCGCCGCTCCCCTGCTGTGCGCCGGAATTATCGGCTACCGGGCCCTGCGCCGGTCGAACCTGCCGCCCGGAGGGCGTCTGGGTATCTACGGCTTCGGGGGCTCTGCTCATCTCGCGGCGCAGGTCGCCTTGGCGCAGGGGGCGAAGGTTCACGTCGGCACCCGCTCGGAGCAAGCGCGCCGGCTGGCCCTCGACCTCGGCGCAACTTCCGCAGCCGATCCGGCCGAGCCCCCGCCGTGCCCGCTGGACGCCGCGCTTCTGTTCGCCCCGTCTGGAAGCCTCATCCCGCCGATAATGCAGGCGCTGGACCGGGGAGGCACCCTTGCCATCGCCGGAATCCACGTCACTCAACCCGGACCGCTCGACTACCAGGAGCACTTGTTCCAGGAGAAGATCCTCACCACGGTCACGGCCAACACCCGGGCCGACGGAGAGGAGTTCCTGGCCACCGCCGAGCGCATCGCCTTGCAGGTATCGGTCTCCCCCTACGCCCTCGAAGATGCAGACCGGGCGCTGAGCGCGCTGGCAGAGGGCAGGGTACGGGGAGCTGCGGTGCTTACTACCTAGAAAGGTGCCTAGAAGCCGAGTCCGGTGTCCTCGGCGAGGCGCCGCTTGTCCTCCGACGACACCTCCATCTCGCCCGGTGTGATCAGGTAGATGCGCCGGGAGAGCTTCTGCAGGTTCCCGTCCAGCCCGTAGACGAGGCCGCTCGCGAAGGCGACGATGCGGCGTGCCAGCTCGCTCTCGGCCTCTTCCAGGTTGACGATCACGGGAAGTCCGCGCCGCATTCGATCGCCGATCTGCTGGGCGTCGCCGTAGGACTCGGGCCGAACGATGTGGACCTGCCCCATCGACCGAGGAGGAAACTGGTGGACCGATGCCAGAGGCTCGGAAGGCTGTTGCTGCGGCTGCGGCCGCCGTACGGGAGGAGGCTCCTGGTATTCGTAGGCGCGGGTTTGCTCGTAGGCTCTGGTCTGCTCGTAACCTCGCCCGTCCTCGTAGGAGCGGGACGCCTCCCAGCGCTCGTCGTACGCGCGGACATTCGGATCGGGACGGTCGGCTTCGAGGTGCTGGGTGGCGGACCGGCGGGAGTTCTCGCCGTAAGACGCTATCTCGCCCTGCAGGTCGTCCTCGACGAACCCCAGATAGATCAGCGCATTTCTCAGAAAGCTCACGCTAAGAAGCCCGTTTCTGTGTGGTGGACGAAGTCACTATAACGTTCGACCTTCCGAAATCCAGGGACAAGTCTGTTATCTGGAGTCAACAATTTCAACACGGCCACCCTTCAGCACGGCCGACCCCCGGGAGTTCACCGTCTCGAACCCGTAAGCGGTCACTCCGTCGGTTGCCGCCGAGCCGTCGAGCCCCCACCCCCTCGTGACGAGGTCCTGCCCGGGGAAGACCGGCCTTGAGAACTCCACCCGGACCAGCCGGATCCGCCCCGGATCGCCGCCCGCCAGATGCTCGACCACGGCCTTGCAGGCGAAGGCCATCGTGCACATGCCGTGCAGGATCGGTCCCGGGAAGCCGGCGGCACGGGCGGCCTCACGGTCGACGTGGATGGGGTTGTGGTCACCGGAGGCATCGGCGTAGCGGACCGCCTGATCCTCCGCCACATGCTCGGGCGCCTCGAACACAGGCTCATTCCGCTCGGCCGGCTCGGCAGGGACCTTTACTGTGCCGGTGCGCCGTATGAACATCACGCTTCGAGCCTCGGCAACCACGCCTGCCTCGGGCCTCGATAGCGACGTCGCCACGGTGAAGGTGTGGCCCGTCTCCGCGAGATCGACCTTCTCCAGCACCGTGGATACCTCCACCCGGTCCCCGGCGCTGATCTGGCCGGAGAACCGGTGCTCCTGGCTGGCGTGCACGAGCATCGACATGTCGACGCCGAGATCCGGGTCGTACATCACCGCATTCAGCTGGTCGATGCCAAGGACGCAGGGAAAAGCCGGCGGCGCCACAGGATCCGGTCCGGTGACCAGCGGGTTATCGTCGTTGGTGGCCGCGGCGTAGCGGTGGATCGCCTCGGCGGTCACCTCGTGGACGGCGACGGGGTACCGCTTCCCCGCGAGCGCCTCGTTGAGCATGGTCTCCTCCGTCCGAACGGCTGCCTAATATAAACACCCCGCACACCGCCACAGCCCGGGAGGGTGGAACGCTTGCAGACCTACATCGGCGTCATCGGCCCGTCCGACGCTTCGCCGGAGGTCTTGAGGGACGCCGAGGAGGCCGGCTTGTGCATCGCCCGAGCCGGCGCGGTTCTGGTCACCGGAGGCGGTGGTGGAGCGATGCAGGCGGCGTGCCGGGGCGCCAAGGTAGGCGGCGGCACGACTATCGGGCTGCTGCCCGGGCTGTCGAGGGGGGAAGGAAACCCCTATCTGGACATCTCGATCCCTACCGGCATGGGCGAGATGCGCAACGTCCTGGTGGTCCGGTGCAGCGACGCGTTGCTGGCCGTGGGAGGCGGCTTCGGCACCCTGTCCGAAATCGGCCTCGCGCTCAAGCTGGACAAGCCGCTTGCCGGGATAGGAACCTGGCAGGCGTCGCTCGGGGACGTCACCGCACCCATCCCCGCGGCCGGTTCTCCCGCCCTGGCGCTGCGCATCCTGCTGCAGACCCTGGGCGACGCGTAAATTGCCCAACCAGCCAGTTGGGGTAGATTTAGCGGTAGGTCAAAGATTCCTCCGGGCGGCGATCGTGGCCGAGCCCGCCACATAAAGGGAGCAAAAGCAATGGCAAAGTACACTCTGCCCGAACTGCCGTACCCGTACGATGCGCTCGAGCCGTACATCGATGAAGAGACGATGCGGGTCCACCACACCAAGCACCACCAGACCTACATCGACAAGCTCAACGCCGCCATGGAGGGTGAGACCCTCGCGGACAAGAGCGTCGAAGAGCTGCTTGAGGATTACGCCAACCTGCCCGAACGCATCCAGAAGGCGGTTCGCAACCACGGCGGCGGCCACGCCAACCACAGCCTTTTCTGGAAGATCCTCACCCCGAACCAGGCGGACAGCGAGCCCCGAGGTCCCCTCGGCACCGCCGTCGAGATGCAGTTCGGCTCCTTCGACCAGCTGAAGGAAATCTTCAAGACGACCGCAGTGAACCACTTCGGCAGCGGCTGGGCCTGGATCGTCATCAAAGCCGGCGAGCGGAAGAGCAAGGACCAGAAGAAGCTTCTCGTCCTCAGCTTGCCCAATCAGGACTCCCCTCTGATGGGCGGCCACACGCCGATCCTCGGCCTGGACCTATGGGAGCACGCCTACTACCTCAAGTATCAGAACCGCAGGGCCGACTACATCGAAGCCTTCTGGAACGTCGTCAACTGGAAGGAAGTCGAGAACAGCTTCGGCAACGTGGAGAGCGTCGCCATCCAGACCGGCATGTTCAAGGGCAGGGTCCTCGAGAGATAGACACCCCCTCTTCGAACGAACCCCTGCCCGATCGGGCGGGGGTTCGTTACTTTAAGAAGGTCTAACTGTTACGCCGAACAACAAAATGCCGGTTTACTGGTATTTAACGTATGGCTTGGACTATGGCGGGGTATGGAAAGTGCCGAGGCGCCAGAGAAGCTGGTCGCCGCGCCGGGAAAAAGCCCATTCCCCCCTACTTGGATTACCCGCCATTGGTCCCGCGCGGCTCAAAGCCGGCCGCGGGGCCCTCGAGTCTTTTGGAGGACTGGTATGAACATTGACCAGGAGTTTTTCAGCATCGTCGAGCACCTGGGGCCGATCGGCGACATCAAACTGCGCTCGTTCATCGCCCACCCTGCGATCGAGGGCGGCCCGCCTTCCGGCTGCGGCTGCGGAAGCGACGAGTCCGCCTGCTGCTCCACCGGGGCGGCAGAGCCGACGACGTCCCTCTCCCCGGCCGTCCCCGGCCTGATCCCGCCCCAGGATGCCGTTCCGCAGCCGGAGGCGCAGTCCGGACAGGCACCGGCCGACCCCGCGGTTACGCCCTACCCCAAGTGGGATCCGGCAAGCCGGGCGTGGTGGGTGTGGACCGGCGAGGGCTGGGTCAAAAGCGCCTAGCCGCCTCCCAGCAGCTCCCTGAGCCCTTCCTCGTTCAACCGAGGTACGCCCAGCGCTTCGGCACGGGCAAGCTTCGATCCGGGGTTTTCACCGACGACAACGTAGTCGGTCTTCTTCGAGACACTGCTCACGACCTTGCCGCCCGCCTCCTCGATGAGCCGAGCGGCTTCGTCGCGGCTCCACCGCTCGAGGCCCCCGGTCAGGACGAAGCTCTTGCCCGAAAGGTGTCCCTGCGCCGCCTCGGCCCTCTCCTGCTCAAGCTTCACCCCGCCCTCCCGAAGCTTGCGGATGATGCCTTGATTGCGGGGCGACTGGAAGAAGTTCCGGATGCGCTCGGCAACGATGGGGCCGATGCCCTCTATCGCCGTGAGCTCCTCCACCGTTGCCGAGGCAATCCGGTCCATTGAGCCGAACTCCTCCGCGAGCAGCCGTGCGGTGGGCGGCCCGACGTCCCGTATGCCGACGGCCACGAGCACCCGTGCCAGGCCGGCATCCTTGGAGCGCTCGATTGACGCCATCAGCTGATCCGCTTTCTTGTCGGCGAACAGCGGGAGTTGCAACAGCTTGTCCCTCGTCAACGAGTAGATGTCGCCGGGATCCTTGACGAACCCCATGTCTCTCAGCTGACGCGCGGCCTGGTAGCCGAGGCCCTCGATGTCCATGGCCCCCCGGCTCGCGAAGTGGAACAGCTCCTCGACGCCCCGGGAGGGGCACTCGTCGTTCGGGCAGCGCCACACCGCCTCGCCGGCCTCACGCACCAACTGGGTGCCGCAGACCGGGCAGTGGGTCGGCATGGTGAACGGCCTTTCCTCGCCCGTTCGCCTGGACGGGATGGGAGCGATCACCTGCGGGATAACCTCTCCGGCCCGCCGCACCAGGACCGTGTCCCCGATCCGGATGTCCTTTCGGGCAACCTCGTCGGCGTTGTGCAGGGTCGCCTGGGACACCGTGGCACCCGATAGCCGGACCGGCTCCAGCAGTGCGAACGGCGTCACCGCCCCGGTACGGCCGACGTTGACGACGATGTCCCGCAGCTTGGTGGTCTTCTCCTCCGGCGGGAACTTGTACGCGATGGCCCACCGCGGGCTCTTGGAGGTGTACCCGAGCTCCTCACGGGCACCGAGGTCGTCGACCTTCACCACCACCCCGTCCACCTCGAAGGTGAGGTCGTGCCGGTGGTTCTCCCAGTAGCGGCAGAACTCGTATGCCGCCTCCAGCTCGTCGAACGCCCGGTTGTGCTCCATGACCGGCAATCCCAGGCCGGTGAGGTACTCCATCTGCTCCGAGTGCTTCCGGAAGCGGCGACCCGACACGGACCCCACAGTGTGGCTGAACAGCCCGAGCTGCCGTCCAGCGGTCACCCCGGGGTCCTTCTGCCGTAGCGATCCGGCCGCCGAGTTGCGTGCGTTGGCGAACGGCCGGATCCCCGCTGCCACCAGGCTCTCGTTCAACTGCTCGAATGCCTTGACGGGCATGAAGATCTCGCCTCGGACCTCCAGGAAATCCGGGACGGCCGCCCCGGTAAGGCGGTCCGGCACCGAGGTGATCGTCCGTACGTTCGGGGTGATGTCCTCGCCGGTCCGCCCGTCGCCCCGGGTGGCGGCGGTCACCAGCTCGCCGTTCTCGTACACCAGGTTCACCGCCAGCCCGTCGACCTTCAGCTCGCAGTAGAAGTCGGCAGCCGATCCCAGGATGCGTTCCGCCCGCTTGCCCCAGGCCATGAGCTCCTCGAGGCTGAACGCGTTGTCCAGCGACCACATCGGGTTGGGATGCCGGATCGAGGCGAAGAGGGTCGACGGTGCGGCCCCCACCGTCTGCGTGGGCGAGTCCTCTGTGACGAGATCCGGGTGAGCCGCCTCCAGCTCAGCCAGCTCGCGCACCAGAGCGTCGTACTCGGCGTCCGCAATCTCCGGGTCGTCCAGGACGTGGTAGCGGTGGGAGTGGTACTCGATGGTCTCCCGCAGCTCCAGGATGCGGGCCAGCGGCGACGCCTCCGGTGCCGTCAAGCCGCCGGCTCTCTGCCCTCGGTGACTCCGGTCCGCTCCAGGTCTGCCGCCCGGGAGATCGTCCCGCCGCCGGCCACCTCGTCGCCCACGTAGAACACCGCGGTCTGGCCCGGCGCCGGGCGCTGCTGCGGCTCGTCGAACGTCACGGTGGCCCGGGAGCCCGACAGTTGCACCGCCGCGGGAGCCTCGGCACCCCGGTAGCGGGTCATGACGGTACAGCGAAGCTCCGCTTCCGGGCTACCGGAAACCAGCCTGGCGTCGGCGACCTCTATTCGCTGCACCTGCATCTGACCGGCTCCGGCGACGACGACGGTGTTGTCCTCGGGCCGGATGTCGGTGACGTAAAGAGGCAGCCCCAAGCCGATGCCCAGACCTCTTCGCTGGCCGATCGTGTAGTGAGCGAAGCCCCGATGCCGGCCGAGCCGGCGCCCGTCGGAGGTGACGATGGCTCCGGGGACGGATCCCTCCGGCACCTGGTCGGCAAGAAAAGCGTGCGTGTCACCGTCGGGCACGAAGCACAGGTCCTGGCTCTCCGGCTTGTTGGCCGTCCTGAGCGCGAGCGACGCTGCGATGCTCCGAATCTCGGGCTTCGAGTAGCCTCCGACGGGGAAGCGGGCCATCGCCAGCTCCTCCTGGCCCAGCATGTAGAGGACGTAGCTCTGGTCCTTGGCCGGCTCACGAGCCCGGAGGAGCCGGTGGCGCCCATCGACCGAATCCGTCCGGGCGTAGTGGCCCGTCGCCAGCACCTGGGCGCCGTACTGCCGAGCCCGGTCGAGCAGCGCGGCGAACTTGATGCTCCGGTTGCACTCGACGCAAGGGTTCGGCGTCAGCCCGGCGGCGTACCGGCGCTTGAAGTTGTCGATCACCGTGCCGGCGAACTGGTCGGCGAAATTCAGGACGTAGAACGGGATGTCGAGGACCTGCGCCACCCTGCGGGCGTCCTCCGCAGCGTCCACCGAGCAGCAGCCGCTCTCGTTGTTGGCGGCTTCGCCCTTCCAGAGCTTGAGCATGATGCCGGTGACCTCGTAGCCGTCCTCCTTCATCAGAGCGGCGGCTACCGAGGAGTCCACCCCGCCGGACATGGCGACGACGGCCTTCGGCTTACGGCCGGGCATCAGCTAGCCGTCTTGGCGAAGCGCGGTGCGATCGAACGCAGCCGGCCGACCACCTGCGCCAGACTCTCAACGACCCGGGCGACCTCAACGTCCCCGCTTCCCCTGCCCAGCGAGAGCCGGAGCGACCCGTGCGCAAGCTCGGGAGCGACTCCCATGGCCATGAGGACGTGGGAGGGCTCCAGCGATCCGGAGGCACACGCCGAACCGCTGGAGGCGGCGATTCCGAGCGAGTCCAGCATCAGCAGCAGCGACTCGCCCTCGACGCCCCGGATGCAGACGCTCAGGGTCCCGGGCACCCGCGGACCGTCTCCGCCGTTGACGAAGACATCCGGGATCGTGCCCACGATCATGTGCTCCAGCCGGTCCCGAACGGACCGCAACACCTCCCCCTGGGCGGCCACCTCGGCGGC